>NZ_LMVP01000026.1 GCF_002287235.1 Methanosarcina spelaei | reverse complement strand
TCCTGTTTTGCAACCGAAGACTTGCATAGGCTTATAGGGGAGAGGGAGGTAAATTTCAAAACTTAACTTTCATAAATTATCTATTAAAATATTTTAATCTATTCAGAAGTCTAGTAAGTTAGATCCACAAAAGATGCACTGGACAGTAGCTGTAAAAATAATTAATAGAAATATTAGAACACGAAAGATTGAAAGAAATAAAAATATAAAAATATAAAAATATAAAAATATAAAAATATAAAAATATAAAAATTTTTAAGAAAAAAATTAAGAAATGTAGGTGGATGCCCACTCCGGTCTTTTTGGTGGGTTTGCCTCTAACATTTCTCTCCATTTCTCATCGGTCAAACGGTCGGACATAGGCTGCTTGAATTCGTAATAGCTCATAACGGGCCCGGCTCCTAGAAGGATCTTACCGTTCGGAAGTTTATATGCAACTACCAGCATGTCAACATGCCCGACACCTTCTTCGAGCACGGTCTCTGTGTTACTGTCGGTATGGACATCGGCCACAACTGTGGTTTTCCTGGCTTTCTCGTCAACGTCTGCTATAGTACCTTCAAGTTGGTTTCCGAAATTTTTGATAAATTCATAGTCTTCATCGGTTAATTTTTTGTTTTCAAGTTCTTTTTCCGATATCTCCTGAAGCCTGGAAAGGGTATCTTCAAGGTTCGCAAGTCTTGACTTTGAAACCGGATCGAGCACGCCCATTTCGTCCAGGCCCTGATTTGTCATTTTTGTTAAGGCGAGCAGCCTGGCGTAGAAATCAGGAACAGGTTCCACATAACCCACGACCTCTTTTTCTTTAGAAGGAAAAGGCATTGCGGTTGTTTTTGCAGTATAGCTCTGTTTGGCATAAAGAATGGTATCGTGCCTGAGTTCTGTCCATGAAGCCAGCGATGTGCTCAGTTCCTTGTCCTGCCAGGCGTTGGTTTGCATAAAAGTAGGATAACCCGAACCGTAGGTTTTTAAGAGGGGCTGGAGAGAATAAAGCCAGGACCAGTAGAGGTTCCTGTTCCAGTCGGTTGCACTGAAGTTCGAAAATTCCGAGTCTAGTTCTCCATACCGAAGACTGTAATTTTTATAACTGGAATCGTTCAGTTCATCAAGCCAGTAAACAGCCCTCCCCGAGTCAAGTAGGGCCATTACATCAAGCCCACGTGGAAATCCGCGAATAGCTTCTCCGTTTCCTGAAATTACGAGAGTAAAGGTTTTCTCATTTTCGTTATATTCTCCCGTATATTCTCCCGTATAAACACCGACCAGGTTCGAAAACACATAAGAGTCCGGAATAAAGCGTTGACCCATGAAGCGGAAGCCTGTGGTGTTTTCAAGGCACTCTTCAGCCTGCTCGGAAGTAAAGGGTGGCTCCAGAGCACAGTTTCCTGTACCTCCGTAAATTTTCGGCTCCGGATACTCTGCAAGTTTAGCTTTCAGTCCCTCAATTGTTGTTTCATTAAATTCCCTTTCTCCATTGCCAAAGATCGAGTCCAGAGCTTCCATATACTCATAAGGCCCAAGGTCGTCGGAAAAACCTACGTAAAAAGCTGTAACCTCGTAGATACGGTCCCAGTTCTTAAGAAGTTCAGGCCTTTTTTGGAGTTCAGAAGCAATTAAACTGGCCTGAATAGTCTGGATACGAGCATCTTTTACAGGGTCTTCCGATTCGATTAATTTTTCCTTGAGCAGCATACTCATCCTGCCGTGCCACATAAAAGCTTTGAAATAGTTTTTCAGTTTTTCGGAACGAGTATAGTGGCCTCGAGGGGCATACTGGGAATAGTCTTCCTTATATTTGAAAATCGGGGAAAGTTCAAAACCCTGGTGAGCTTCGATAAGAGCAAGTTCGGCTTCAACATCTTTTCTTACGAATTCCGGAATCTCAAACCGGTATTGCTTTTCTGCACCTGCAGGGAAAAGGAACTCCTCATTCACATCTTCGTAATCATCTACTTCTTCCACATCTTCATAAGTATCTTCTGCTGCCTGTATCTGTACGGGCTTCGGTTGCAGAAGGCTCAAAGCAACTGAGAAGTAGGCTATATTTCTCTTTGCAGCTTCCTGTTCTTCACCAGTGGTGCTGTTATACTTCTCTATAGAGTCATTTAGCAGAGCAAGGTCAGTTTCCCAGAGAGTATCGAAAAACTCTTCCTCCTCGATCTTACGCAGTGTTTCATCAAACTGGATATGGTAAAGATGCAGCAGGGAATCCGTAGTAATGAAAATAGGGATTTCCTGGTCTTTGAGAGTAGAATACATTGTAGTTATGTCTTCTTTTGAGGAACCGTAGGGGTTTTCGACTACTACGAAACCATTGCTTTCCAGCATTTTAAGAGCTGAGTTATCCAGAAGAATTTTGCCGGAAAAGTCTCCATAGTTCGAAATTTCTTTCGTTTGCAGGGGCAATTCATAAGAAGGCACTTTTAACTCAACATCGAGAGCTTCAAGCGTGTAGTTTCCTGTAATGGAGGAGTTTTCAGCCTCTGAACCTGAAAGAGTTACTTCCTCGGTCCTAAGGTGGTTCTTTTGAGAGATTCCGCTGTCTTCCTCTTTTATTTCTGTTCCGTTCTCCCTGCTTGCACCGGAACTCTGTCCCAGGCATCCTTCTGTAAGGAGGGAAGCTAAAACTATTAACAGGATTAAGTTGGTTACAATTGGCTTTACTCGGTGCTTCATTGTCTCATCTCGGTCGCTTTGGATTTTGTATTGAACTGGAGGAGCCTGCCTGAAAGGTAGGTTTTTGTTCTCAGGCAAGCCTTTTGAAAAAAGGCTTGAGCGAAAAACAATTTTTTATTTTTCCGCTTCTTTCTCCGCTTCTTTCCCTATTTTCTTTCTCTGTTTTCTTTCTCTGCTTCTTTCTCCGCTTCTTTCTCCGCTTCTTTCTCTATTTTCTTTCTCTGTTTTTTTCTCCGTTTTACTTTTCCATTTTATTTTTCTGTCTTATTTTTCCGTTTTATTAGTCCAGAAATTAATATTAGTGGTTAATATTTTTTACTATTGATTAAAGATATCACATTAATGATTACAGTTCTATTAATAACTCATATTTTCTGTCCTATGATCGAAATTATGTATAAAGGATTAAATGGTCAAAGATTTAAAAAGCAATCTTATTATATGGTTGTCAATTATTATTTAAATTATTCAGAAAACATTATTTAATTATAAAAAAGATCATATAATCTCGTATATGACAAACTATAGAACAAATGTTAAAAGTAAAGAAGTAGAAAACGCCAGAATAGTTAAACGATGTCAAAAAGGTTAAAACCAATTTAAGTTTTAATTTTCTATATATCAGATAATATTTAGTTTGATGTAGTCTGATATATTCTGAGAATGTATAGTTTAATACTCATAATACCACAGACCCGATTAATAAAAAATCTCAAGTGCTGGTAGTTGAAATTCTTTATATTTAGTAAAAGAAAAAAGGACCTTTTTTCCTTCCTTTCTTCTCCCTTACCTTTTTTCCTTACTCATTCGGACTTAGAGGATCTATCTTAAAAAGCAGTATCATGAATAGTGCAGTTACAGTCCCTGTCCCCCATAGAAATGGGTCTCTGGTAAAACTCAGGAGCATACCCATTACCAGTAACAAAGTCCCAATAGTCAGTAAAATTTTAGATTTTCTCTCCAAATTTTTTCCCCCTCATTTCCCTTTTGAGTACTAATTCTTAAGTATAAAGTTTAAATGTTGAAAAGTGTCTAACAATTTTTCCCTGTAGATAATTGGTTTTTCTTCATTATCTATTTTTTGACATGATGCTTTTGATTATAAAAGCCAGTAGGAATTGAGGTTAATATATTTAGAGAGATATTTTCTAATTGGGGAACAACACAATTGTGAACATTAATTTGAAATATTAAAAGTTATGGGGGCACTTCATTATAGAGTGGAAGAAGAAACTGCAGCTCAAACCTATAATCATCGAATATCAAAAGCTTCAATACTCAGGCCATTTAGTGGTTATCGGTTGATGGTCAGGGAAAATAGCCTCAACAAAAGATAGCATATTAAATCTTTCTCTTTATATTTTATATTTTATATTTTTATTTTTATTTTTTTGTATGTTGGACTTTGATTTACTAGCCCAACTAGATAAATATTTATAATAAGTTAATCTAGTTGTATTGAAAGTAAAATGTAAATATTCGTATTACCTAAAGAAGAAAATGATTTTTAATATCAAAGATAAGTATACTGCCAGCAATAAAATTATAAAAAATTAATTATTAACCAATTACTCAATTATTAACCATTGATAATATTTAATACATTCCGGTTCATAAAAAGATCGTCCATTAAATCTCGTTAAAGAAGCTATTAAAATCGTTTCTTACAGGCTGAACATTTGGATAAAAACATAAAAAGTTACAATCAATAAAACTACATAAATTGGAATAGTTTGTTCAAGAGAAAAATTTTGTATGTAATTATGTAAATGGGTGAAAAGTACTGCAATTTCAATATTTTCTTAAAGTTATTTAACCATCTATTTATATTTATATAAGACCTGCTAAAAATTATTAAACCTGTTTATAAACTTATTTGAAACTGTTTAATACTTATTTAAAAATTGTCTTCAAGATCTAATTTCATTTTAAGTCTGGAACTTTTTTAGGATTTTTGCAGTTTAACTGAGGAATCGTTAGAATGTGAGTTCAAGCTTCAAGATAATCTATGGGTGATGGAACTGTTAAATAAAAAATTAAAAGTAGTTTTTCTTACAGGCTTTCTTATACTTACATACACTCCTGTCGTTTTATGCATAACACCACCAGTTGTCTACGTTGCTGGAAATGGAAGTGGTGATTTCAACTGCTCCGGAGAAAACGATCACATACCGATTAACCAGGCCCTCAAATTTGTGACAGAAAACCCTGGCTATACAACTGTTTATCTCAAAGGGCCTTTCACATATGTTATAGACGATACTCTTCTAATAGGCAGCAACACAATCCTTGAAGGAGATTCCAATGTAACAGTAAAATTAGTAAGAAATGCTGGATGGTCATCCACTAAACCTTTGATTAAAGAAAATACTTCCAGTAGCCATAACATTACTATTCAAGGTTTTACTATTGACGGAAACAGGGAAGGAAATGCCAATATAAAAAGTGGAGACGGATACCATAATCTTATGCACCTCAGCGATTGTCAAAACGTAAGTGTATACGATATGCATCTGATCAATAACCATGGAGATGGTCTGAAGACCGACAACTGTTCTAATATAACATTCTGTAATAATGAAGCATACTTATTAGGGCATGATGTTCTTTATGCCAGTGCCTCCTCAAACGTGGAAGCCTACAATAATCGGATTACCTGCAGGACAAACAGCGGCTTGAGATTATATAACACAAACCATGCGAAACTCTACGATAATATAATTACATCGGAGGGCTCTGGAGGAGTAGGGATTGAAATCCAGAGGGATAAAGGCTCTATGGATGATATTGAGGTCTACAATAACACAATATATGAAACTGCACTTGCAGGTATCTGGTTTTTCTCACAAGGATTAGATTCCGAATCGGCCACTAATGTCCACATTCACCATAACCGGATCTATGATACCGGAACAGTTTCAGGCAACGAAGTTATAGGCGGAATCTTGTCCGTCGGATTTAACGCTATTATTGAAAACAACGTGATAGATGGTGCATATGGAGCTGGTATCGTGCAGAATGATGCCTTTTTCTCTGCTCCTGCTGGTTCAGGGTATACGGTTACAGTAAGAAATAACATAATAACGAACACACGCACATCAGCAGTCGGAGGAAATGGATCCGGAATATGTAACAAGCTTACAGACACTCACGCTTTCATCCTGCAGAATAACTCATTATATAACAACACCGGTGGGAACTATATGGGTATTCAGGATCCGCTTTCGGATATAATAGTGGATCCTCAATATGCGGACCCGGATAAACACGACTATCATCTGAAATCAAAATCAGGCCGCTGGAATGGGAGCTGTTGGGTAAATGATAACATAACTTCCCCATGCATAGATGCCGGATATCCTTTCTCGGATTACTCTAAAGAACCTGAACCCAACGGAAACAGGATAAACATAGGTATGGACGGAAACACCTGGTATGCCTCAAAATCAGAGTTTGAGGTGCTAAACAACAGTAGTGACAATAACGGTAGCAGCGATGATAGTGATGGCCATGAAGGCGATGAGAGCCATGGAGGCCATGAAAGCCACGGAAGCAGTGGTAGTGGTAGTGGTAGCGGTGGCGCAGGCGGTTCCCCTGAACCTGCAAAAAATGTTGAGGTAAAGGAACTTTCGCAGGGTTTCATTACAAATGACAAAAATATTAAGTTTGATTTTACAAGGAACGCAACCTGCGTTGTTTATGTAGGCTTTTATGCAAAAAAGACACTTGGTAAGACCACAACCATTGTAGAGATGCTGAAAGATAAATCTACTCTAGTTTCCGAACTGCCTTCTGGAGAGGTCTACAGATCCCTTAATATCTGGGTTGGGAATGGAGGAATTGCGACCTCAAAGAACATAGAAAATCCGGTTGTATGTTTCAAGGTTGAAAAATCCTGGATAAAGGATAAAAATGTAGATCAGTCTTCAATCATCCTGAACATGTACAATGACACAAAATGGGATCCGCTTTCAACCAGCCTGTCAGATGAGGATGATATGTACCTGTATTTCACAGCCGAAACTCCTGGATTCTCTTCTTTTGTAATTACAGGCAAAATGGTAGAAGAAGAGATTCTGGCTGAAATCCTTCCTCAACCTGACCCTCAGATTCTTGAACAAAATAATGGATATATAGGATCAGATGTTGAAAAAAAGCCTGAGCAAGCAGGAAACACAAAAACAGAGAATAAAAAGACAGAGAATAAAAAGACAGGAAACGCAAGCATCTTTGAGAAAGAAAATAAGGACCTGCCAGGTTTTGAAATTATTTCCTGCATCGTCTGTCTGCTTAGCGTACTCTTGTATAGAAGAAAATAGATAAGAACGAGTTGTTTCAATGAATATCGGTCAAATTTGGCAAAACCATTATTTGCCTTGTCTAAGAGACATTCCGTTTAAGATCCACTGTTTAAGAGTCATTTTGTTAAAAATCCACTGTTTAAGAGTCATTTTGTTAAAGATCCACTGTTTAAGAGTCATTTTGTTAAAGATTCACTGTTTAAGAGTCATTCCGTTTAAGAGTCATTCTTATAACTGTGGTTTCGGTTGTTTTACCTTACAACTTTTTTGAACTTTGGGTCTCCAGACATTAACAAAAGATTCCAGAACAATACTTCCTGCACTTCCCTTTTATGAATATTACAGAAAGCCCGGGAAGCGCAAGTTTTGCCTGGATTAGTTTCGAAAGTTTGGGAGTAAGGAGTAGCTTTTCGAATCCGTTCTCTACTTTGATCTCCTCATTCTCAGCTTTATCTGTCAATTTTTCTATTTTATTGGCTACTTCTTCTACTTCTATTTTATTGGCTACTTCTTCTACTTTATCCGTCACTTCTCCTGTTATATCTGCCTGTTCCTCAGTCTCATCCGTTATTTTCTGAGTTTCGTCCAATACTTCCTTTTCACTGGCATCGATATCGAAGACAAAAACATCAGAGGTTATTGCCTCAACCACTTTCCTGAGATCCGGGACTGCCTGCCCGCCGGTCATGGCTGCAACCTCATTCTGGAGTACAAGCACAAGTACATTACAGCCTGTATTCGCGGCACTAAGGAGTCCTAAAATGCCTGAATGCGCCAGGGCGAAATCCCCTATAACGGCTATGCCTTTTTTCTCAAAGCCACATGCAACTGAAATTGCCGATCCAAGCGCAAAACTAACATCAACTGCCACAAGGGGCTCTGGTGCGCTCCGGACGGAACAGCCCATGTCGCCGGCAATCCGCACGTCAAGCGTACTAAGAAAGCGGTAAAGGGGAAGGTACGCACAGTTATCGCAGATCCCAACCCTTTTTTTATTTTCAGCTCCAAGAGAAGTAGTATCTTCAAGTTTTAAAATTTCTTCTTCAATATGCTCAAGGGCAAATTCAAGATCTTCAGGCCTGACCTGCCCGTATGGAAGATGTCCTGTCTTCTTCCCATAAACCTTGCCAGCGATTCGGATCTGTTCTTCTATAAAAGGTTCGGATTCTTCTGCCACGAGCACTTTCTGGTTGCTCTTCAGAAAATCCTTTATCTTTTCGAGAGGAAGAGGGTTTACAAGGCCTAGTGACAGGTGAGAGACTTCAGGATAAGAAACCTCAGCACGAAACTTGTTCTGCTTACTTAGTATTTCTTCCACGATCGAAGACGTGAAACCTGAGGAAATGATACCAAGATACCCATGTCCCGAAACTGATCCGTCTGCTGTATTTTCGGCAGTCCTTTTCCTTACCTCATTAAGGTCGGTGTTTTCAGCTTCCTCTTCCAGCAAGGGATATGTCCTGAAATGAAAAAGCCTGTGTTTTTCTACCATTCGTTTTTTCCAGATTTCACGGTCAAATTGAGGATGAGGAGCTGAGGACTTTTGAAGGCGGTTTACTTTTCCTTTAGTTTTTTCCAGACCTGCTGTTACCCTCAGAAGAACAGGTGTCTTTGTCTCTTCCGAAAGCTCGTAAGCTCGTCTCAGTGACCTGTATGCCGTATCTGGAGATGCCGGATCAAACACTGCTATCTCTGCTATCCGGCCATACCAGCGAGAGTCCTGCTCGTTCTGAGAGCCCTTTGCACCAGGGTCATCTCCTGCAATTATGACAAGGCCGGCTCCGATAGTGTGTGTGACCGAGGTTATAAGAGGATCCGAAAGCAGGTTCATCCCCACATGCTTTACAAGCACAAGCGTCCTTCTGCCGGAAACCGACGATCCTAGAGCTGTTTCAAGGGCAACTTTCTCGTTTGTGAACCACCTGGCACTATAACCCCCAGTTATTCTACCCCCAGTTATTCTCAAAAAAAGTTCCATAAGGGAGGTAACAGGATACCCTGGGACACCTGTTATGAAGCTGACATCACTGTCAAGTGCTGCAAGGTAAAGGGCTTGAAACCCGGTGTACTCTGGTACTTCTTTTTTTTCTTTCAAGCTGATCCCACGCTCGGAATTCGGAAGATGCCGAATTCAAGGTTTTGAAAAATCCGTTTGGACTTGAGTTCCATCTAACTCAGTGTTCAAGTAATTTAAACCCGGTTTAAAATTCCTACTTCGGAGTCCTTACTTTTTTATCCTGTTTTCTTAATTTCTTAAACACTATTTTTAAGCTTCTCAATGGTAAGAGGCTCGATCTCAGTACCGGGAATTATGGACTCATCAGGTCTTCCGAACCAGGGAAGAGAAGCAAGTGCACCTATTACTCCGTTGCCGTCAAGCAGGACTTCCACACCGTTTTCCCTGGCGCACTGCATAGCTTCCTCTTTCGAGATCCTTTCAGTCCGACAGCGGTTGCTGTATTGATATAATCCTTTTGCATAGAAGTCCGAAAGGACAACCAATCCGGTTTGGGGTGAAGCGGTATACTTTTTTATCGCTTTTTTGAAAGTATCTATCAGCCTTGATTTCGCTTTATCATTCACACAGCCGAATTCAAGCACAGTAGACATGCAGTTTTGGGTCTTTTCCGGGACAGGGAAAAGCTGGACAAGAGAATGTGAAAGATAAACAGCTTCATGGCAGTCCAGTTTTTTTGCAATGTTATGGGTCAGGGTCCAGGTGGCACCTACATCTTTTGAGTCAGTGTCATCTATACCTATGAGGACGCGTTCTCTACGCGGAACTGCAATTGTCCCCCTTGCGCATTTCTCGCCTCCTGATTCTGATATCTTATAACGAAGAATTCCGTCTGCAAATGCTCTGCAACGGGTTGCACCAACACCTCCGCCTCCTAACCCGGCATAGGTGATCTCTACCTCATCCCCCTTCACGACCACTGATTCGATACCTGCAGCCGCGATAGAAGGTTTGAGTTCCAGGTTTGAAATTCCGGTTTTCATGAAATAACGGATCATATTTCCGGTCGAACGGGCTTTCAGGACAAGTGGCGCTTTTGCATAATGGTAGAGGGACCAGCAGGCCCCACTATAACAGTTGGAGTGCTCAATTATCTCTGCATACTCATTTGCCGCGTCACAGATAGCATAAATGCCCCTATAGGGCACAGTATAAGGATCATCCAGGATTACTTCCTCAATATCCCTGCTGTCCAGTGCGCAGGCGTTTATATGTTTTGTAATTCAGAAAACCTCCTTTTTAAGGAATAAGAAACTGGGAGGGAAATTTGTTTTATCGAAATGCCCATCTCTTATAGATATATATAGATATCGTAATTTTAGTAAATTCGATGAGGTGAAACTCGATAAAGTGAAATTAGACAAGTGAAATTAGACGAGTGAACTTGATAGTACGGACTTGCGTGAGGTCTTCAAGTCCGCCTATGAGCTAACCGTTATAAAACAACTATTTATCTTTCTATCGGTAGGTTTGCTGGCTGCTTTTCCAGAAGATTTAAAGGAAATCCTGAAACCTTATTTTTAATTCACTGGAGACGCCAAGTTACGCTCAACTATTATTGAATTTTTTTCAATATCCATGCCATATTTTGACCAAGGTTTTTCATGTTATTAATGCCTTCCTGGTCCTGTTCTACCTCTCCGAT
The DNA here is from genome assembly GCF_002287235.1 of Methanosarcina spelaei. GTDB lineage: Archaea > Halobacteriota > Methanosarcinia > Methanosarcinales > Methanosarcinaceae > Methanosarcina > Methanosarcina spelaei. The sequence continues at coordinate 4,759 of NZ_LMVP01000026.1, read as the reverse complement.
AGCATTCCCGTAAGCCATATTCCAGTAACTCGATCCTACCAAAAACATCTCTTTGCTATATAGAAAATTGTTCAGGGTATCAAAAGCACTTATAGCACCGCCTCGGCGAGCAGCTACAACTGAGGCTCCTATTTTATGCTTGAAAACCCCTTTATTTCCTGCAAGTACCATGCTTGCCCTGTCAATTAAGGCCTTCATTTGCGAGGTCACACCCGCTGAATATACCGGTGACCCTAGAATAATTCCATCTGAAGCAAGCATTTTTGCAAAACATTCGTTAAAAAAATCATCCGTAATAACACATTGCTTATTTTTGTTTTTATGGCAAGCCCAACAAGCTTTGCATCCTTCTATGTTTTTTCCAGATAGTTGAATAAGTTCGGTTTCGATGCCCTCTTTTGTCAATTCCTTAAATACGGTTTGAATCAGGATTGCAGTATTGCCATCTTTTCGTGGGCTTCCGTTAATACCTATAACTTTCATAATCTTCAACTACTTTTTTTCAACTATTTTTCAACTATTTTTCAACTATTTTTCAACTATTTTTCCAGCTAATTCTTTCGTATTTCTCAATATATTATTTTATTCTTGTTTCAGTTACGGAAAGTAACCAGGAAGTGATTATATTGAGACCTTTTATATTGAACGCTTAATATTCAGAGTTTTTACATTTTGAGTTTCTACACTGAGAGTTCTTCATTTAATTCTCTACACTAAACTCTTCTATATATAGGGTCTATAAATTCAGAGTTCAGGTCTTTAAGTCATTTCATCTTACAAAGCCTTCGTCTTTAAGGCTCACATATCTGCCTTCCCCGATAATGATATGATCAAGCACGTCAATTCCAAGGAGTTTTCCTCCTTCTACCATTTTCTCAGTGACCATTATGTCTTCTCGGCTAGGGCTCGGATCCCCTGAAGGATGATTATGGACCATAATTACTGATGCTGACGATTCCATAAGGGCGGACTTGAATACCTCACGCGGATGAACAATGCTCGCATTCAAGCTGCCGACGGATATGACTTCTTCTCTCAGGATCTGATTTTTTGTATCAAGGCAAAGTGTTATAAATTTTTCTTTTTTTTGTTCGCGCATTTTAGGGTACATAAGTGTATATACGTCCTTTGGCGAGCAAACTTTTCTTTTAGGCTCTTCCACAAAAGTCTCAAGCCGACGTGCAAGCTCGAAAACCGCAGCTATCTGGGCAGCTTTTGCTTTTCCTACCCCATGAACCTGCATAAGCCTTGAAATATTTGCAAGACTGAGTTGCTTGATGCTGTATTCTGTTAATATCCGGCTGCACAGATTTACAACGTTTTCTTCCCTTGATCCTGTCCTGAGAATAATTCCAAGCAGTTCCGCATTTGAAAGTGATTCCGGCCCGTTTCGGATAAGTCTCTCTCTTGGACGTTCCTCTTCAGGAATGTCCTGAATTCTGACCTTATTTATTTCCATAATCAACCCCCTCTATTTCCCTTTTACGGAAAATTTCTATGTAAATCCAAATTTCAAGTTAATCAAGCAAGATAGTCAAATGTCAGTCAAATGTCAGTCAAATGTCAGTTAACATCAGTCAAATGTCAGTAAAACTGTTTACATATAATATCAAAGTTTCAATATTTGAATCTTCACCACACTACATATAATTATGAAAAGATCAAAAATGCCGGCCCTTACTTATACCGGAGAGTGCATAACGCTCTTTGATGAAAGTCATTTCAGTTGTCGGGTATAAAGAATCGGGTAATGAATCCGTAGTCTCTGCTCTTGTCCGGAATCTTTCCGGGTTCGGGACCGTAGGCACGATAAAGTACATGGAGGGACAGCTCCTCAATCCAGCAGAGATCGATGCAGGCAGACACTTTGATGCAGGAGCTGACACAGTAATAGAAATAACAGGCACAGAAGCAGCAGGTACTGAGGTTGTCAGCTTTTCCAGAGATCTGAACCTTGAAGACGCGCTTGACATGCTCTGCGACCAGGGTCTCGATTTTGCCGTGGTGGAGGGATTCAAGGAAAGCAATCTTCCGAAAATTGTAACTGGCGACCTCAAGGGTGTTTCCAACGTTGTTTTCAGGCTGCCGGCAGACATCGATATGCACGAGGAGCTTACAGCCACCCTTGTAGGAATAGCCATAGCCCAGCCTGACCGGTACACCCTGGAAGCCCTAATAAAAAAAGTCAGGAAAAACCCTGCCATCCGAAAAGCAGGCGCAATAGGCACCTTTTCCGGCATTGTCCGAGAGCTAGCCGGAAACGAGAGAACTTCAAAGCTTGAATTCGAAAAATACGAGCCGGAAGCTTCAAAGGCTCTTGACCGGATACGGGAAGAACTCAAACAAAAAGAAGGCATCCTTGAAGTCCTGATCCACCACAAAACAGGCGTCATCAAAGCCGGAGAAGACATAGTATACATTGTTGTCGCATCCGCCCACAGGACAGAGCTTTTCCCTGCCTTAAGCGAAGCAATAGAACGCATAAAAGCTGAAGCTCCCATCTGGAAGAAGGAATTCACGGAAAAAGAGGAATTCTGGGTCCATGACAGAGAACATCCTGAAAATTAAAGGGAAAACGAGTCTAAGCAGAAAGGAAACGAAAGTCACAGAAAACCCTGGAAATGGTCAAATGGGCGAAAAAACAGAACCAAACCAAAAACAAACTGAATTTAAAAGCGCTATCGTGCTGGCCGGCGGCAGGGGCAGGCGAATGGGCTCAGTCGAAAAAGTCCTTCTCGAATTCGAAGGAAAAACAATTCTTGAGCGCCTGCTGGAAAGCCTTTTCCGGGTTGTGGACGAGGTTATTATCTCGTTCCGTGGCAAAAATCAGGAAGAAAAGTTTAGGCCTGTGCTTGAAAAATTCTCTGCCCATGAAATCCGTTTCTGTTTTGATACTCTGGAAGACGCTGGCCCACTTGAAGGCATCCGGGCAGGGCTGTTTGAATCCAGGGGAGAATATTCTTTTGTCTGTGCAGGGGATATGCCTTTTGTGAATTCCAGGGTTGTAGACCTGCTTTTTGAGAAAGCAAGCGGACATGATGCTGCCCTTCCGAAATGGGAGGATGGAAAGTTCGAGCCTCTACATGCGGTTTACTCAAAGAAAATGATTCCTGAAATTGAAAAAGCGTTTGAGAGAGGGAAACGCTCTGTACTTACGCCGGTTCTTGAAATGAAGGATGTTGTTTTTGTTGAGGTTTCGGAAATTCGAGAAATTGATACTGAACTGAGGACTTTTGCGAATATTAATACGGTTGATGAGATGCAACGTACTATAGAACTTTCGAGCAAGAAAGAAAACTCACAATAAATTCAATTCTTCATTTTCCGCTTTTCTAATCTCATGTTTTTCTATTATTCACTCACTATCGATAAAAATCGAAAGTTATTTAGCTGACAAGGAATTCTATTTTTTAAAATGAGTTGTCACTTTATAAAATAAGTTTTCAATAATTGTTGTTTCAAAGAATTATTTAGTTTTTGATTCTTTTCTTAAGGGCAGGGATTTCAGATGGAACTAAAAAAAATCAAAGATTGGATTATAAAAGCTAAAGAAAATAATATGAAACTGAAAAGAATCAAAGATCCGATTATAAAAGCTAAAGAAAACAATATGGAACTGAAAGAAATCAAAGATCTGATTATAAAAGCTGAAGAAAACAATGTGACTATACTAGATCTTTCGTTCAAAGGACTGACTTCGCTTCCATCAGAAATCTTAAAACTCAAAAATCTTACCCAACTTGACCTTTCTAGAAATCAACTTACGGCCCTTCCATCTGAAATTTTAGAGTTGAAGAATCTTACTACACTCAACGTGTCTAGAAATCAACTTACGATCCTTCCTCCTGAAATTTCCAAATTGAAAAATCTTACTGAACTTAATATATCTAGAAATCAACTCAAGGAACTACCACATGAAATTTCCAAGTTAAAAAATCTTACTAAACTGTATATAGCTAGAACTCAACTTACGGCTCTGCCACCTGAAATTTTAGAGTTGGAAAATCTTACTGAACTTAATATATCTGGAAATCAACTCAAGGAACTACCACATGAAATTTTCGAGTTAAAAAATCTTACTGAACTTTACGCATATAATAATCAACTCACATCTCTTCCTCCTGAAATTTCCAAATTGAAAAATCTTACTAAATTTAGTGTATTTGATAATAGATTCACATCTCTTCCTTCTCAAATTTCCGAGTTAAAAAGTCTTGCTAAACTTAATGTGTCTGAAAATCAACTGAAGGAACTACCGCCTGAAATCTCCAAGTTGAAGAATCTTGCTGAACTTTACGTATATACTGCTCAACTTACTTCTCTTCCTTCTCAAATTTCCGAGTTGAAAAATCTTACTATACTTAGCTTGTATGGAAATCAACTCACGTCCTTTCCTCCTGAAATTTTAAAGTTGACAAATCTTAAAGAACTTAACATACGTGATAATCAACTGAAGGAACTACCGCCTGAAATCTCAGAGTTGAAAAATCTTACTGAACTTAGCGTGTCTGGAAATCAACTTACGTCTCTACCACTTGAAATTGTTGAGTTGAAAAATCTTACTGAACTTTTGGTGAATAATAATCAACTCACGTCCTTTCCTACTGAAATTTTAAAGTTGACAAATCTTAAGGAACTTTACATACATGACAATCAACTGAAGGAAATACCTCCTGAAATCTCAGAGTTGGAAAATCTTACTGTACTTAGCGTGTCTGGAAATCGACTTACGTATCTTCCCTCTCAAATTGTTGAGTTG
>NZ_LMVP01000025.1 GCF_002287235.1 Methanosarcina spelaei | reverse complement strand
AATTAACTTAAAACTCAGAAATTAACTTAAAACTCAGAAATTAACTTAAAACTCAAAAATTGATTTAAATTTATTAATAGTTTATAGATTTTCAGTCCAATCCGGTGAGATTTCCATGATATCTGAGGTAACACTTGAGAAGTCCAGACAGATGTATGAGAAAGCAAAGACCCTCATTCCTGGTGGGGTAAGCAGCCCTGTACGCGCAATAAAACCCTATCCGTTCTATACGGCATCAGCTAACGGTTCAAAAATAAAGGATCTTGACGGAAACGAATACATAGATTACTGTCTGGCTTACGGCCCTGCTCTTCTTGGGCACAATCACCCTGTAATAAAAGAAGCTATTAAGGCCCAGCTCGACAAAGGATGGCTCTACGGAACCCCTACCGAGCTTGAGGTAACCCTTGCAGAGAAAATTACAGGGTATTACCCCAGTATCGATATGCTCCGCTTCGTATCCACGGGCACTGAAGCCACGATGAGCGCCCTTCGGCTTGCACGCGGCTTTACTGGAAGAAACAAATTCATCAAAATTGAAGGCGGATTTCACGGGGCCCATGATGCGGTTCTGGTAAAAGCAGGTTCAGGAGCTACAACTCTCGGAGAGCCAGATTCGCTTGGAATACCTGAAGATTTTACGAAATATACCCTGCAAGCTCCTTATAACGATATTGAAGCAATGACAGAGATTGTAGAAAAAAACAGGGACGAACTGGCTGCAGTCATCATCGAACCAGTGCTCGGGAACATAGGTCCGATAACTCCCCTGCCCGGATACCTGGAAGAACTCAGGAAGCTTACCCTGGAAAACGACGTGCTTCTTATATTCGATGAGGTTATTACCGGGTTCAGGCTCGCAATAGGAGGAGCACAGGAATACTTCGGGGTTGTACCTGACATGACCACTCTTGGAAAGATCGTGGGTGGAGGGCTGCCTATTGGAGTTTTTGGAGGCAGGCGTGAAATCATGGAAATGATCTCACCATCAGGCCCGGTCTACCAGGCAGGAACTTTCAGCGGAAGCCCCTGTTCCGTGGCTGCGGGCATTGCAGTGCTTGACTACCTGGAACAGGAAAAGATCCACGAAAAAGTCAATTCGAAAGGCGATTACATACGGGCTGTACTTGCAGAAATCGTTGAGGATGAAGGGCTTGATTACAGCGTATGCGGAATTGCTTCAATGTTCAAGATTTTCTTTGGAGCCGAACCTCACAACTACCAGGAGGCCCTGAAGTGCGATAAGGAAGGTTACCTTGCTTTCTTCCACAGGATGCTCGCAAGCGGAATTTTCCTCCCTCCTTCACAGTTTGAAACAAATTTCGTCTCTGCAGCTCACAGCGAAGAGGATATCGAAAAAACCCTTAAAGCATACACCGAAAATCTTTAAGCGGATTTATTTTGAGCAGATTTGCATCTTTGAAAACGAGGACTTAATATGATCATAGGTACGCGGGGCAGTCAGCTTGCACTTGCCCAGGCTGAGAATGTTGCACGCCTTTTGAAAGAACAGGGCGTTGAAACCAGCTTGAAAATTATAAAAACCAGTGGAGACCGATTTACTGATAGGCCTCTGCATGCAGTATCGAGTGGAGTTGGGGCTTTTGTCAGGGAACTGGACGAAGTTATGCTTGAAGGAGAAATAGATATCGCTGTGCACTCCATGAAAGACATGCCAACAATTCGCCCACCTACCCTTCCAACCGCAGCTGTTCTGAAGCGGGATACCCCATTTGATATCCTGCTGACTTATGACGGGACACCCCTGGACGAGCTGCCCGAACAGTCCATTATAGGTACCAGTTCCCTGAGGAGGACAGCCCAGATCAAGCGCTATAGGCCTGACCTTATTACTCAGGATTTAAGGGGCAATATAGATACAAGGCTCAGGAAGCTTAAAGAAGGAAAATATGATGGTATTTTGCTTGCCAAGGCGGGGCTTGAACGCCTGGGCTGGGAACTTGAAGGAGAAATTCTTTCTCCCGATTTCTTCTGTCCCTCTCCAAATCAAGGTACGGTTGCAGTTGTCACAAGGGCAGACACTGAGGCTGAAGCTGCAGTTTCCAGGCTTGACCATACCGACAGCCGAATTACCACCGAAATTGAGCGCATCCTGATTTCCGAACTTGGGGGAGGTTGCACTACTCCTATAGGTTCTTATGCCGAGATTAAGCCTGACCGAAAAGAAATTCATGTGCGAGCTGAGGTCCTTTCCCTTGACGGAGAAGAAACTGTCGGCATAAACGAACTTATTCCTATGGCAGGAGGAATTGAAAAAGCTAGGGAACTCGGAAGCAGACTTGTACAGATGGGTGGAAAGAGACTTGCTGAAGAAGCGCTCCTGAAGCTTTCCAGAGACTCGTGCGACTCAGATGATTTGTACGAATGATAACACAAAATATAATGCAATCATATGACAGGGCAGAAAGGAGCCAGCTATGTATACTCTTACAGGACTTAAATTTAAAAATCCGACCATTCTTGCAGCCGGAATACTTGGCACAACCGGGGCATCGCTTTGCAGGGTTGCACGTGAAGGAGGAGCAGGTGGCGTTGTAAGCAAATCCATAGGTCCCATGCCTAAAACCGGGCATCCCAACCCAAGCATGGTCAAATTTGAATGCGGATTTCTAAATGCTATGGGACTTCCGAATCCTTCATATCCCAGTTTTCTCCAGGAACTCGATATTGCAAAAAAGGACTCAGGAGTTCCGGTGATTGCAAGCATATTCGGTGGAAACCCTGCCGAGTTTAAGGAAGTTGCCGAAGGCCTGCTACCTGCGAAACCCGATGCTTTTGAGCTTAATGTAAGCTGCCCGCATGCAGAAGGATACGGAGCTGCAGTCGGCTCTAACCCCTGCCTTGTAGAAGCAATTACAGCCACAGTAAAAGAAACGGTGAATGTACCTGTATGGGTTAAGCTTACACCTAATGTTTCTGATATTACCTGCATCGGTAGTGCGGCTGAATCCGGAGGCGCCGATGCGGTTGTTGCAATTAATACCTTAAAAGGAATGGCTATAGATATCGAGTCCGGATATCCTGTCCTGGGAAACCGTTCAGGCGGGCTTTCAGGAAAAGCCGTCAAACCCGTAGCTGTCAAATGTGTTTATGACCTCTATACGGCCCTAGAGATCCCTGTAATTGGGGTAGGAGGAATGTCCTCCTGGCAGGATGCAGTAGAAATGATGATGGCGGGAGCTGCAGCTGTCCAGATCGGATCGGCTGTTTATGACAGACTTGATATCTTCTCTGAAATCAGTAAAGGTATAGAAACTTTCCTGCAGAGGAAAGGATATTCGGATGTAAAAGAATTAATAGGGCTTTCCCATGAGATGGTCTGATGCTTCCTCTTAATGCTACAATAGTACGGATAGATGAAGAGTCTCCTTCGGTCAGGACTTTCTTCTTTGATTTCCAGTTTGAGACCATGAAGCCCGGTCAATTTGTAATGGTCTGGGTCAGGGGTGTGGACGAGGTGCCCATGGGCCTCTCGAGTAAGAACTCCATAACTGTCCAGAAAGTGGGAGAGGCAACTTCAAAACTTTTTGAGTTGAAAGAAGGGAATTCTTTCGGGTTAAGAGGACCTTTCGGAAAGGGCTTTTCCCTACCTTCAGAAGGAGAAAAAACTCTGGTTATTGCAGGCGGGGTCGGAGCTGCTCCTCTTGCTCCTTATGCCGAGGCAGCTCGGAGTGCAGGCTCGGAGGTGCACACTGTGCTTGGAGCGCGGAGTGCAGACGACCTTCTTTTTGAGAAATTCTTTGCAGAAACAGGGGAGATCTCCATTTCTACAGATGACGGCTCAAAGGGAACAAAGGGCTTTGTGACCGATGTGCTCAATAGCCTCGACCTTTCGGTTTATGACAAAATTGCGGTCTGCGGGCCGGAAATAATGATGGCTTCGGTTTTCAGGCTCCTTGAAGACAGAAAGGTTCTTGAAAGATCCGAATTCAGCCTTCACCGCTATTTCAAATGCGGTATAGGAGTTTGCGGGGCATGTTGTATAGATAAGTCAGGTCTCAGGGTTTGCAGGGACGGACCTGTGTTTTCAGGTGTGCAGCTCCTGAATTCCGAACTTGGAAAGTATACGCGGGATGCCAGTGGGCGAAGAGTTAAAATTTAAGTTTGAATATATCCTTTTAAAAAATGAAGGAAAGCAGACTAAGTCATTCCAGTAAGCAGGAGAAGACCTAGATATGATTGGAAGGTTCAGATCAGGAGATGAGATTTTTTACGGAGATATTGAAAATGGGCGCGTGTATCCAAAAGGTGGAGTTCCCGCAGGAATCTTTAACCTTTCGGAACTTCGCGTCCTTCCACCTGCATCTCCTTCAAAAATAGTATGTGTCGGCCTGAACTACCGGGACCATGCCGAAGAGATGCACATGGAAATCCCGGAGGAACCTGTTCTCTTTTTGAAGCCTCCTTCAGCGGTTATAGGGCATGAAGACAAGATAATTTATCCGGCATCCAGCTCCAGAGTAGAATATGAAGCCGAACTCGCATTTGTTATAGGTAAACGCTGCAAGAATATATCAGCCTCAAAGGCCCTGGATGTAATTGCTGGTTATACCTGCTTTAATGATGTGACTGCACGGGATCTCCAGTATAAGGACGTGCAGTGGACAAGATCAAAGAGCTTTGATACCTTTGCAGCTTTTGGACCTTATCTCGCTTCTCCCGATGAAGTTGATATCTCGGATGCAAAGATTGCCTGTAGGGTAAACGGGGAAATCAGGCAGGCTTCCAGCACTGCAAACCTTATTTTTGACATTCCTTATCTTATCGAATTTATCACCGAGATCATGACCCTGGAAGTAGGAGATGTCATTGCCACAGGGACCCCTCCTGGCGTTGGAGAACTTCAGCGCGAAGACATTGTAGAAGTTGAAATCCAGGGAATCGGAACACTTAGAAACGAGGTTGTCTGATGCTGCTTGAGCCTATAGGAAACGAACTTGACCTTACCGAGCGCCATCTTCTGGTGCTTAAGAAAGTGATTGAAGAAGCTCCCATTGGGATTCTAAAACTTTCAGAAGTCACCGGAATGCAGAACCATAAAGTGCGCTACTCGCTCAGAGTTCTTGAACAAGCTAACCTTATCAAGCCCTCGGCTCAGGGTGCCGTACCCGGAGATGCGGTTCCGAAATTTCTTGAGGAATTTGAAATCGAGTTTAAGAAAATAAGCGAGAAAATATCTCGTATCCAGGAGATAGAAGATTCCATCCCAAAATAGATCCGCATTCATTTAGTAGGCGAAAAAGTTGTCTATCTTCTTTCTTTTATACTACTTCTCTTGTTCCTTTTTAACTATCTTTTCCTTTTTTGAGGGATTGACTGAACCTATCAGAATTCTAACTTTTTCAGTTATTGAAATCCTCAAGGTTTCTCCTCTACTTTTACCTCCTGATGAGTTCTCTTGTATTACATTTTATCTAAATTGAAATTTAACTAAAAAAATTTAAAAATTAAAATTACGTTAGAGTATTATTTTATTAAATGAAAAAGAATGGAGGAGGATTCATGAAGACTAACAAAAAACTATATTCAGGAACCTTAGCTGCAGCAGCCCTGATTTTATTTTTAATATTCATTTTGTCCACGGCATCGGCAGCTACAAAGCAGCCAGGAGAAGGACAAATCACTATCACAGAAGAACAAATCAACGACATTCAGTCTGAATCTTCAACTCAATTTTCGGAATCAGCACAGAATATCAATAAGTTATATGGCATAAATTTTAGCCCCTATATGGACGGGCAGAGCCCAGATTATGGATCTAAGATAGACAAAAAACAAGTCACGAATCGTATGAAAATAATGGCACCATATACTGAGTGGATACGAACTTATGGAACGGAAAATGGTCTGGAGTATGCTGGCCCAGTAGCTCATGAAATGGGGCTTAAGACTGCAATTAGTGCATGGCTTAGTGGAGATACTGAAGCAAATGAGAGACAGATAAGTAAGTTGATCGATGAAGCTAAGGCTGGTAATGTTGATCTTGCTATAGTAGGTAGTGAAACGTTGCTAAGAAATGATCTTTCAGAAGATCAGCTTATTGAGTATATCAAGCGTGTTAAACAGTCAGTACCCGCCGGCGTTAATGTTACAACAGCCGATACATATAGCGAGCTTCTGGCTCACCCTAAGGTAATGGATGAGTGCGATGTTATCATGTATAATAGCTACCCCTACTGGGAAGGTATCAGCATTGATAAAGCAATGGATCTTCAGGACAGCCGTTATAAGAATCTAGTTAATAATGTAAAGAATAAACCAGTCATTGTTTCTGAAACCGGATGGCCCAGCGCAGGAAACACGATTGGGAATGCTGTACCATCAGCTAACAACTCAGCCACGTATTTTTATGATTTTGTGTCATGGGCACGTAATAATAGTATTCAGTATTTTTACTTTGAGGCGTTTGATGAAACATGGAAAAGTGTTAATGAAGGCCCACAGGGTGCTCACTGGGGAGTATGGGACAAAGATGGCAATATGAAGCCTGGGATGGAAAAGGTCTTAAAGATCCCTCAAGCAAGTTTTTCGGGATCTCCTACTTCAGGAAACATTCCGCTGAAAGTTCAGTTTACTGACAAAAGCACAGGCGCTCCCACTTCGTGGAAATGGAGCTTTGGAGACGGAAAATCTTCAACATCGAAGAGTCCGACATATACATACAATAAAGCAGGAAAATATACTGTCAGTTTAACAGTAAAGAATGCTGCAGGAAGCAGTACGAAAACAATAAAGGATTATATAACCGTAAAAACAGCTCCTGTAAAACCTGTTGCTGCATTCTCTGCATCCCCAACTTCAGGATATGCACCACTGAAAGTAACATTTACTGACAAAAGTGCCAATAGTCCAACTTCATGGAAATGGACCTTTGGAGATGGAAAAACTTCAACAACCAAGAGTCCTGCATATACATACACTAAAGCCGGAAAATATACTGTCAGTTTAACAGTAAAGAATGCTGCAGGAAGCAGTTCGAAAACAATAAAGAATTATATTGTCGTAAACACATTGAAAGCTCCGGTTGCTTCTTTTTCGGCAAAGCCAACCTCAGGAAAAGTACCACTGAATGTGCAGTTTACTGACAAAAGCAGCAATAGTCCAACTTCATGGAAATGGAACTTTGGAGACGGAACTTATTCAACAGCCAAAAACCCTGTACATAAGTACAGTAAAGCCGGAAAATATACTGTCAGTTTGACGGTTAAAAATGCAAAAGGAAGTAACACTAAAACTATTTCTGGATATATTGTATCCAAAAAATGAGCAGCTTAAATTGAAAAACTGATGAAAAGGTCAGGAGCTTAAAAAGGAGTGGGGAATTCATTAACCAGGTCATCTAACATCAAGCGGAGAACCGGAATCAGTACTACATCTTACTTCGTTCAAATACACAGTAACACTTCAGTAATCATGCTGCAGGAAGAAGTACTATAACAAACAAATTTCATAAAAGTGACAACAAATATAAGACCAGGCATATACTCTGAAAACAAATAAACCCTTAAATTGAAAAACAATAAAAAATCAAGGCTAAAGGGATGTGTATGATCACTGGTCAAATCTAATAAAACCACCCTTAGCCTTGTATGAGCAGAGTTGAAAGCCAACTTCAGGTTTATGATTTGCAAGAACTGGCTCTCACTACCTAACTTCTTAACCCTTCTTAGTTAATTTGAGATCTAAACGTTTTTATCTCATGTTTTTGTGCCGAGAAACCTGGTTTTTCTACGCTGATTCGCTTCATTCAGACTCTTCCTTAAACAAAGTCCCTAAATTAGAAAACTCTTAAAGAGGCAAAATCCAAAAGGGGCTTAAAAATTAACAAGAAACTAAGACTATTACATCTTTTATATGAGGAGTAAAAGGATGATGAAGAAGAAGGATAACGAGAACTAGAAAAGTAACTCCCAGATCTAATTATTTAACACTCTTTTTTGAGCTCATATGGATATTTAAGTTCTTCTTTTAGATCTTCGCAACAAAAGTTCCATTACTGATCGAGATTCCAGACTGTATAAAGCGAAATTTTCTTACAATTAACTTAAAAAAATTAAGTTTTATAAATATAAGATTTAAAAGAAAAAATTTAAGTATGGCGTCTAAAACCTTACTAATTGAATTAAAATATTAAAATTAATAGTTAGAGATGAGAATATTGGATAAACATATGACGGTCTGTAAGATAAGCTTGGTTTCAATCGCCTTTGTTTTGTTTTTACTTTTGTCTACGGCATCGGCAGATACAGTGGAAGGCACTTCGCCCAACATCACTGAGACCCGACTAACCACCAGTGGATTAGCACATAGTCCTGCAATCTATGGAGACAGAATCGTATGGGATGATTATCTTAACGAAAGTCGTGATATCTATATGTACGATGTTTCCACTAAAAAGAAAACTAAAATATCCACAAACGAATCAGTTCCTAGTAACCCTGCTATTTATGGGGACAAAATAGTGTGGGAGGATTCTCGCAATTCGAGTTTTAACCCTCCTACCGAGATATACATGTATGATCTCTCTACCTCCAGTGAGAGTTTGATAATAGCCGGTGATCATCCTCCATATTTGATGAATCCTGCAATTTATGATGATAAGATAGTGTGGAAAGGTTACCTCGATGATTACTCTGATGTTTTCATGTATGATCTCTCTACTAAAAAGGAGACTAAGATTACCACTGGCAGCAGTACCGAACCTGATATCTACGGAAATAGAATAGTATACAGCGTTTATAGCAATAGAAACTACGACATCTACATGTATGACCTTTCCACTAAAAAGGAAAAAAAGATTACTACCGATAAATCGTACCAGAACCAGCCTGCTATCCACAAGGACAGAATTGTGTGGTCGGATGATCGTAATAGCAATGACGTAGAATGGACCCCAGAGATCTACATGCATGATCTTTCCACTTCCAAAGAAATCCGGATAACCACCAGTGGATCAGCAGAGAATCCTGCAATTTATGGTGACAAAATAGTTTGGCAGGATGACCGCAGTGGTTATCGTAATTATGATATCTACATGTACGACCTTTCCACTAAGAAGGAAACTAGGATAACCAACAGCGGATCGGCAGAGAATCCACGTATATACGGTAACAATATAGTATGGGAAGACAATCGTAACGAAAACTCCGACATTTATATGGCCATCGTCTCAAGTGAAAACCCACAACCAAAACCACCTGTTGCGGACTTCTGGGGTTCACCACTCTCAGGAAAAGTCCCGTTAAAGGTAAAATTTACTGAGACAAGTAAAGGATCTCCAACTTCATGGAAATGGGATTTCGGAGATGGAAAATCTTCAACGGAAAAGAGTCCAACGCATACATATTCAGCCGCAGGGACTTATACGGTTAAACTTACAGCAACAAATGAGGCAGGAAGTAATACGAAAACCAAATCGAACTATATAAAAGTGACAGGAAGTTCCCAGGTTCCGGTTGCAAACTTTGGAGGCTCACCGCTCTCAGGAAAAGCTCCATTGAAGGTACAGTTTACTGACAAAAGCAGTAATAGTCCCACATCTTGGAAATGGAGTTTTGGAGACGGAACTTATTCAACAACTAAAAATCCTGCACACACATATAGTAAGGCAGGAAAGTATACTGTCAGCTTGACAGTAAAGAATGCAGCCGGAACAAACACAAAAACAATAAAGGACTATATAACCGTAAAAACAGCTCCTGTAAAACCTATTGCTGCATTATCTGCATCCCCAACTTCAGGATATGCGCCATTGAAAGTAAAATTTACTGACAAAAGTACAGGTTCTCCAACGTCATGGAAATGGACTTTTGGAGATGGAAAAACTTCAACATCCAAGAGTCCTGCATATACCTACAGTAAAGCAGGAAAATATACTGTCAGTTTAACAGTAAAGAATGCTGCAGGAAGCAGTTTGAAAACAATAAAGAATTATATTGTCGTAAACACGTTGAAAGCTCCAATTGCCGCTTTTTATGCTTCTCCAAGGTCAGGAAAAGCACCACTGAATGTGCAGTTTACTGACAAAAGCAGCAATAGTCCAACTTCATGGAAATGGAGCTTTGGAGACGGAACTTATTCAACAGCCAAAAACCCTGTACATAAATACAGTAAAGCAGGAATATATACTGTTAGCTTAACAGTCAAAAATGCCAAAGGCAGCAATATTAAAACTATATCTAATTATATCACAGTGAAAAAATAAGTGAATGTTGTAAATTCAAACGATAATAGGACTTACGCACTTTAGGAATAAAATCAAATATGGTAAAGACTGTAGATTAAAATCACGTTTTAAACAGTTAACAGTCTTCAAACAGTTAACCGTCTGATGCTGTTGATTTTTCAGTTCAACTGCGTAAGTCCTAGATAAAAAACGAAGTCAGAAAAGAGTGAGAGGGTTATTTGCTGACTTTTATCATATGGAGTAGTATTTTTGAGAGAAAAAACTGTCAATGGTAAACCTTACTAGTGCATCGGTTCTCAAATATATACATAATAAGAAAACAATTACAGCTTATGACGCAACTATTATTTTAAAGTCATATGCAATTCTGTAACACGGAAAAGGCAGCCGGTCGTGGAGTGATTAGATCTGGATATTACAACCACGGAAAGCACGGAAGACACGGAAAAAGCATACCTTTACTAATTATTTCCGTGTCTTCCGTGCTTTCTGTGGTTTTCAAAAATACATTTCTGAAATAATTTGGAATCGATGCACTAGTACGTAATAGAGTCTTCTAGAATTGGTGGAAAGGCAAAAACTATTTTTCGGGTTTACAAGGTAGTATAAAAAAGATACTCAAAATGAGAAAGCAATCTGAATTAATGCTGAATTAATTATTGAATTTTTTAGATGGGTCTATTATCTCTTGGAAAGAAACTAAATACTTTAACACAATTTTCGAGTTATATCCAGAAATCCACCAATAAGTAAAATTTTGAAAATGTACATATATTGTTTGTTAGATTCAGTAATTAATTATATAAAATTATACAATTGATCATATTTTGTTGTTGGATCTAATTCTGAATATAAATAATAAGTATTTGGGAGAAGCTTCTATGACCTTAAGTCCTGAAGACATTAAAACAATTGAAAAATACGCTTATCAAAATGCTGTAAAATACGGGAAAGCCCCCCAACCTAAAGCTGTAATGGGCAAAGTTATGGGGGAGTGCCCTCAACTCAGATCCGAACCCAACGCAGTATCTGAGGCTCTTGAAGTTATTATTCCCGAGATTGCAAAGGGAAACCCTGAAACCTGGGAAGCAAAACTTTCGGAAATTGCCCCCGAGCTTATCGAAGCTCTTAGTGTAAAAAAGGAGCCTGATAAGGGTTTAAAACCTCTTGAAGGAGCAGAAAATGGCAAGGTTGTAATGCGTTTTGCTCCGAATCCAAACGGGCCCGCAACCCTTGGCAGTGCAAGAGGCATGGTAGTTAATTCCGAGTACGTTAAAATGTACAACGGAAAATTTGTCCTGCGTTTTGACGATACCGATCCTGATATAAAGAGGCCTATGCTTGAGGCTTATGACTGGTATCTCGACGACTTCAGATGGCTTGGGGTTGTGCCTGACCAGGTTGTTTATGCTTCGGATCATTTTCCTCTCTATTACGATTACGCAAGAAAACTTATCGAGATGGGTAAGGCTTATGTCTGCTTCTGTAAAGGAGAAGATTTCAAGCGATTTAAAGATGCAAAGCAGGCCTGTCCTCACAGGGATACCAGCCCTGAAGAAAACCTCATGCACTGGGAAAAAATGCTTGCCGGAGAATATGAAGACCAGCAGGCAGTGCTAAGGATCAAGACCGATATAAAGCACAAAGACCCTGCGTTGAGGGACTGGGGAGCCTTCAGGATAAGAAAAATGTCGCACCCCCGCCCTGAAATCGGGAACAAGTATATTGTCTGGCCGCTTCTCGATTTTGCAGGTGCAATCGAAGACCACGAACTGGGGATGACCCATATCATCCGGGGTAAAGACCTTATAGACAGCGAAAAGCGGCAGGGATATGTCTACAAATACTTTGGCTGGAAGTATCCGAGAACAACCCACTGGGGCAGGGTCAAGATCCATGAATTCGGAAAGTTCAGCACCAGTACCCTGAGAAAAGCTATTGAAGCAGGGGAATACAGCGGCTGGGACGATCCTAGGCTTCCAACAATTAGGGCAATTCGGCGCCGTGGAATCCAGGCCGAAGCCCTCAAGAAGTTCATGATAGAGATGGGAGTCGGAATGACTGATGTAAGCATAAGCATGGAGTCTCTCTATGCCGAAAACCGCAAAATCGTGGACCCTATTGCAAACCGCTATTTCTTTGTCTGGGACCCTGTAGAACTGGAAATTACAGATGCGGAACCGACAGTTGCTAAGCTTCCTCTTCACCCTACTGACCACGCAAGAGGATTCAGGGAAATTGCTGTAGGAAATAAGGTTCTTGTCTGCACGGAGGATGTTGAAAAATTGGAAGTGGGTTCTGTTATCCGCTTAAAAGATTTCTGCAATATAGAGGTTACTTCCCTTTTCCCGCTTCAGGCAAAGCTCTCTGATGTTTCTCTTGAAGCCCTTAAAAAAGCAAAGGCAAAAATCATCCACTGGGCCCCGCTTGACGGGATGAATGTGAAAGTACGAGGCCCTGAAGGTGATATCAATGGAATAGGTGAGCAAGGGATTGCAGCCGAAATTGACAAAATCGTGCAGTTCGAACGCTTCGGTTTCTGCAGGATAGATGCCGTAAATGAAGGAGAAGTTGTGGCGTACTTTGCCCACAAATAATTTCTGGAAGAAAGTGGACAGGAAACTGTTCTCTTTTCTTTTGCTCACTTTTTTTATTCATTTTTTATTGTTCCTTATTTCTTATCTGGAAGTGCCGTAAGTTGTTGATTTGATATTAATAAATGAGCTCACCGTCTTTTTAGTCATTTTTGAGAGGGGTTTTAATCTTGTGATTTTCAGTAGCGACTCCTTATCTAATTTCTTGACTTTTTTAAGCTCATTTGAAATTCTCAAAAGTTTTTCTTTTATATTTTTTATACCGAAAAGTTTTGCTATTTATGTACTGATTTACTGTAAACTTATTCTTCTTCTCAAAACAAATTTTCTAAAATTACACATTTTCTTAAATTTTTGATTTAAATAACAAAGTTTAAAAATGTATATATCTCTAAATTATTAACATTTTTTATATGAAAAATAAATTAAAGATTAAGGAGTAGGATAAGTGAAACTTGATAAAAAATCGTATTCAGTGATCTTAGCATCAGCAGTTCTGATTTTATGTTTAATTTTCGTTTCATCTACGGCATCCGCAACTACTGAGCAAACTGCTTCGCTCACGATCAATAAAACTCAGATAACCACCAGTGGATCAGCAGCGTTTCCTTCTATATATGGTGACAGGATAGTATGGCAGGACTGGCGTAATGGGAACAAAAATGATGGACCCTTCAATATTTACATGTACAATATCTCCACTCACAAGGAAACTCAAATTACTACCAGTGGATCAGCAGCGTGTCCTTCTATATACGGTGACAGGATCGTATGGAAGGAATGGCGTAATGGGAACCAGAATGATACCGAGGAAGAATATGATGTATACATGTACGATCTCTCCACTCACAAGGAAACTCAGATAAACAATAGACCAATCCCTTATGACTACTTAGGGTATAGCTTCGGGCCGCATATCTCCGGTAACACGATAATGTGGGGTGGCCCATATGGTTATTACATTTATGATATCTCCACTCAGGAAACTCATATTGATAATATGTCAGCACCCTCTCCTGTTTTTTTCGGTAACATAGTAGTGTGGGTACCTGATATTGATGGACGCCCGAGTAATCTCATAATGTACGATCTCTCCACTCACAAGAAAACTCAGATTACCAACAGCGATTCAGCATTCAATCCTGATATCTACGGAGATATAATAGTGTGGGCAGATTGGCGCCAGAGAGATGATGGATATCAATACTCCGAGATCTACATGTATGATCTTTCCACTAAGAAGGAAACTCAAATTACCAACAGCGGATCAGCATTTTATTATAGTCCTAGAATCTCCGAGGACAGGATAGTTTGGCTGGATAACCAAGATAGTGGAAGTATTTACATGTATAATATCTCAACTCAAGAGGAAGCTCATACTAACAATACATCAATTAGGCAAGGATTTACTTTCTATGGTGATAAGATAGTGTGGTCGGATTGGGACAATGAAAAAACCAATGTCTACATGGGTACTCTCACCAGTTCAAACCTGCCAACTGCTGCCTTCTCTGCATCTCCAACCTCAGGAAAAGCCCCAATGAAAGTGCAGTTTACTGACAAAAGTACAGGAACACCAAAGAAATGGAAATGGGATTTTGGAGACGGAACAACTTCAACCAAACAGAATCCAACGCATAAGTATTCAAAAGCAGGAGTTTATACTGTTAAACTTACAGTAACAAATGCAGCAGGCAGCAACACAGTAACAAAAGCAGATTATATAACCGTGACAGCAAAACCAGTTGCTGCATTTTCTGCATCTCCAACCTCAGGAAAATCTCCATTAAACGTTAAATTTACTGACAAAAGTACCGGATCACCAAAGAAATGGAAATGGGATTTTGGAGATGGAATAAGTTCAACCAAGCAGAATCCAACGCATAAGTATTCCAAAGCAGGAAAATATACAGTAACCCTCACAGTAACCAATACAGCAGGCAGCAACACAGCAACAAAATCAAATTATATAACCGTAACAGGAACTTCGCAAGCTCCCGTTGCAGATTTCTGGGGCTGGCCACTTTCAGGAAAAGCGCCACTAAAGGTAACATTTACGGAGACTAGCAAAGGATCGCCAACTTCATGGAAATGGGATTTCGGAGATGGAAAATCTTCAACAGAAAAGAGTCCTACACACACATATTCAGCAGCGAGAACCTACACGGTTAAACTTACAGCAACAAATGCAGCAGGAAGTAGTACAAAAACAAAATGGAATTATATAAAAGTGGCAAAGTGACTGCAATTTTGAAAACGGTTGTAAACCTCCTGGGGTTCTATAAGATTAGATTTACAGTAAGTAATGTGGAAGGCAGCAGTACTGTAACGAAGACAAACTTCATAAAGGTGACAACAAACACAAAACCGGGAATATACTCCGAAAGTAAATAAAACTGAATTGGAAAAAGAAAAAGATCAACGAGAAAGGGCAGTGATGGTATCATTGATAATATATGAGCCTATCCCAAAACCAATATAATGCCAGAATAGGAGTTATAATATTGGCGGTAATAGTAGATTAGATAATGTTTTGGGATAAGCTCTATGATAAACACGCCCTTTGACCTTATTTTACAATGATTGAAAGCCATCCTCATACTCTCAATTTTTCAATAACTGCCTCCCAAGATCTAA
>NZ_LMVP01000024.1 GCF_002287235.1 Methanosarcina spelaei | reverse complement strand
GGTAAATACCTTCATATCTCGAGCATTTCCAACTATTACAGGTAGATGCTTTATCAAAGAATCATAAATAGGAACCCAGAAATCACTTGTTGACTCACATGCAACAACATTACATTTTTCGGATATTACCCAATTTTTAAGGGCTAAAATTCCTTCGTCATCTCTGTTGAAACGTTGCTGTTGTTTTTCGCCAGATCTACTGAGAATTGTAGCAATGAAAAAGATTTTGTGAATGTCTAGACCACAAGCTTTGTTTATGACTTCAATCATATAACATCACCCAATTTATTTGGGCAGTCGAATTGCCTAAAAGGCCAATTTAGCATCCGTGATCAAAGTCACATTTGAGCCTTCGATGGCAATTCACTGATTAGTTTTCTGACGGTTTTGAGAAACCAAAATAAGGACAACCTTACTGCCCAAGGTAATAAGGGCTTAATAGTCAAAAAAGAGGGCGTAGAGTACTTTCATTGATTTGTGCATGTTATTCGAAGAATTTCATGTACGTTTTCTAACTTATAACTTTTAAATAAAGTTTAAATTGTATCTGGGGCCTGGAACTTTTTAAAAACTACCCTTCTAATGTTAACAGGCGAAAAGTATATACTTGTTAACAATTGTATATTAAAGAATTCTCATCAATGAAGATATATTGAGTACTTCATTTACGTCTGTAATATTGGTTTCCTCCGATTGCGGTTCCGGAATATCAGTCAAATATAACCGAAAACCCCCTCTTTCCGGTAAAAGCATAGAAAACCGTATTAAAACTGCAATCTGAGGACTTATGTACTTTACTCAAACGGATCAAAATCTTAACCCTGATAATTCCGGAATATCAAATGAAACCCTCCGGAATGACTGTTCAAAGTTTGCTATCAGGAATAGTAAACCCGGTTATTTTGATTCGATTTTAAGAGGTTCATCCATGAGTGTAAAAATTACCGAAACCATCCTCCGAGATGCACATCAATCTCTCCTGGCAACCAGAATGAGGACAAGAGATATGCTCGAAGTGGTTGAACAACTGGACCAGATAGGGTATTTCTCCCTTGAAATGTGGGGAGGTGCCACCTTTGACAGCTGTATCCGCTACCTTAACGAAGATCCCTGGCAGCGCCTGAAGGATATCAAGAAAGAAATGAAAGACACCTACGCTCAGATGTTGCTTAGGGGCCAGAACCTTGTAGGGTACAGGCACTATTCGGATGACGTGGTCGAGAAATTCGTTACTAAATCCTACCAGAATGGAATTGACATTTTCCGGATTTTTGATGCTGTCAATGATATCCGGAACATGGAATTCTCTATCAAAGTGGCAAAAGGTCTTGGTGCGCACGTACAGGGTACGGTCTGCTACACCATAAGTCCGGTACATACCGTTGAGAAATATGTTGAACTTGCAAAACAGCTTGAAGAATTGGAGTGCGATTCCATCTGTATCAAAGATATGGCAGGCCTTCTTTCCCCAAATGGTGCCGCACATATAATAAGTGCCATGAAAAAAGAAATCTCAATTCCGATTTCTCTGCACTGCCACTGCACTTCTGGAATGGCTCCAATGAGCTATATGGCAGCCTGTAAGGCAGGAGTCGATATTCTGGACACTGCACTTTCTCCCTTTGCCTGGGGAACTTCTCAGCCTCCAACCGAAACAGTAGTAGCTGCTCTCAAAGATACTCCTTATGATACCGGGCTGGATCTGAATGCTTTTGAAGAAGCCGTTAAATATTTCAAATCATTAAAAGAGAAATACCGGGGCATACTCGATCCTATTTCCGAACAGATCGATACTAATGTGCTCATTTACCAGATCCCGGGCGGAATGCTCTCTAACCTTGTATCTCAACTAAAAGAACAGAACGCTCTTGACAAATATGATGCGGTACTTGCTGAAATGCCCAGGGTTAGAAAGGAGCTTGGATATCCGCCTCTTGTCACTCCTACAAGCCAGATCGTGGGCACTCAATCAGTTCTTAACGTGCTCATGGGCGAACGCTACAAAGTTATTCCTAAAGAAGTGAAGGATTACGTTCGCGGCCTTTACGGGCGCCCTCCTGCTCCAATAAGCCCGGAAATAATAGGCAAGGTGATCGGGGACGAAGAGCCTATTCACTGCCGTCCTGCCGATCTCCTTAAACCTGAATATGAGAAAAGGAAGAAGGAAGCCGAAGAAATGGGTATTGCTAAATCTGAAGAAGATATACTTACCTATATTCTGTATCCGGCTATCGCTCCCAAGTTCCTGAGGGGAGAAATGGAAGAAGAAGCTCTAGCAGTAGTTGCATCTGCACCTGCAGTCCAGCAGGAACACAAAGTTCCAACTCATTTCAAGGTAGAAGTGGATGACGAAATCTATGAGGTCAGGATTGAACCTCTCGGTGGGGAAGTATCCATATCTGAAGCTTCTCCCAAAAAGCCGAGTGTCGAGTCCGTTAAAGGAGCTGTGAGCGTTTCAATGCAGGGCATGGTTCTCTCTCTTAAGGTCAAGGTCGAAGATACTGTTGCAGAAGGCGACACAATTGCTGTTATCGAAGCTATGAAAATGGAAAACACTGTTCATGCTGCCCATTCAGGCGTTGTAAGAGAGATTTTTGTTTCCGAAGGGGACACTGTATCTCCTGGCGACATAATCATGTCAATCGAATAATATAGTGAGGTGGAAGGCATTATGTTCAAAAAAGTACTCATTGCAAACCGCGGTGAGATTGCAATCAGGGTTATGCGTGCCTGCCGCGAACTTGGAATTTCCACGGTTGCGGTCTGTTCGGAAGCTGATAAAAATGCCCTTTTTGCCAAGTATGCAGATGAGGCCTACCTGATAGGCCCGGCCCCTTCCAGCCAGAGCTATCTGAACATGGAGGCTATTCTTGCAGTTGCAAAAAACACAGGAGCTGAAGCAATTCATCCGGGTTATGGCTTCCTCTCCGAAAATCCTGTCTTTGCAAAACGTTGTGAGGAAGAAGGAATTGTTTTCATAGGTCCTCCAAGCCATGTGATTGCCGAGATGGGAAGCAAGATCAGAGCCAGAAACCTTATGATGAAGGCTGGCGTTCCTGTTGTGCCCGGGACGAAAGATGCGGTTGAGGATCCTGTTGAGGCTGTAAAAATTGCAGAAGAGATCGGCTATCCTGTTTTGATTAAAGCCTCGGCAGGCGGCGGCGGAATTGGGATGAAAGTAGTTGATTCCAGCGATGAACTTGCTGCTGCACTCAGCTCTACCAGGCAAATGGCTGGCTCAGCGTTTGGTGATTCCTCAGTTTTCATTGAAAAGTATGTAGAGGAACCCAGGCACATAGAGATTCAGATTCTGGCAGACGGATATGGAAACACAATTTACCTCTCAGATAGGGAATGCTCCATTCAAAGAAGGCATCAGAAACTTATTGAAGAAGCGCCTTCCCCTATCATGACTCCTGAACTGAGGGCCCAGATGGGAGAAGCCGCGGTCAGGGTAGCAAAGACAATTGGTTATGTAAATGCAGGGACAGTGGAGTTTCTTTATTCAAAGGGCAACTTCTATTTCCTTGAAGTCAATACTCGCTTGCAGGTCGAACACGGAATAACTGAGATGGTTACAGGTGTTGATATTGTAAGAGAGCAACTCAGGATAGCCTGGGGAGAAAAGCTTGAATTTAATCAGGAAGATATCGTTATCAATGGACATTCTATTGAGTGCAGGATCAACGCAGAAGATCCGTTAAATGATTTTGCTCCTTCCCCCGGAAAAATCCGTGGATACCGGTCAGCAGGTGGGCCTGGAGTTCGAGTGGACAGTGGAGTACATACAGGTTACACCATTTCACCTTACTACGATTCAATGATTTCGAAACTTTGTGTCTGGGCAAAGACAAGAGATGTAGCGATTGCCAGGATGGAAAGGGCTCTTTACGAGTATGTGGTCGTTGGAGTAAAAACTAATATCCCCTTCCATAAAGCGGTTATGCGCAACCCTGCTTTCCGTAGAGGCGACCTTACAACGGCTTTTATTGAAGACCATAATATTCTGGAAGCCGTTGAAGAGGTTGTCAAAGCAGATGCTGAAAAAGGAGCTACTCTGGCTTCGGCTCTTCAAGCAAAAGACAAAAAAGTTGCGGCCATTACAGCTGCCGTGCACGCCTATGTGAGCATGGCACAGAATACACAGAGGTGACATGTGTCCTCCTGGGAAACAGGGACAGGATTCAGGTCAGTTTAATATGAAACGACTTAAACTAAAAAAATATATACGGTGTAACGCATACATCTGTATGGGGTACGAGGATGGGAGATAAAAGATCTCGAATTATCAAGGCACTTAAAGATGCACAGGAAAGTCCTGTTTCCGGAGAGGAATTGGGGCTTAAGTTAGGGATCTCGAGGACAATGGTCTGGAAATATATCAAGTCCCTTCAGGCTGATGGTTATGAGATAGAATCATCTCCGAAAAGAGGATATGTCCTGAAATCCGTACCTCAACTTCTGTACCCGGAAGAAATCCAGATGGGGCTTAAAACAACTCTTCTAGGAAAAAAAATCCACTATTTCGAAGAGGTAACTTCTACAAACAGTATTGCAAAAGAAATCGCGGCATCGGAAGAAGAAGGCGCGCTTGTAATTGCTGAAGTGCAGAAAGGAGGCAGAGGTCGGATGGGCAGAGAATGGGTCTCACCTCATGGCGGGATCTGGATATCTGTGATATTGAAACCCGGAATTCCTCTAAGGCATGCCTCAAGGCTAACTCTGGTTGCAGGGCTTGCAGTTGCAAACGTTATTCGCAATATGGGCCTTGATTCACGTATTAAATGGCCAAATGATGTCCGTATTAACGGGAAGAAAGTTTGTGGAATTCTTACCGAAGCAAAGGCCGAAGTGGATAGGGTAGATTATGTTGTGCTGGGAATAGGAATTAATGTAAACATGGATTTGAAAGATATCCCTGAATCTTTCCGTGCAGGCTCTACAACTTTGAAAGCCGAGCTTGGAACGCATATAAAAAGGGTTTCGTTCCTGCAAGATTTCCTTTTTGAGCTTGAGCAACAGTATATACTCTTTAAGACCCAGCCTTTCTCACACATTCTCAATGACTGGCTTGCTCTCTCCGACACCATAGGAAGAGAGGTAAAGGTCACGACGCCCTCACGAATTATAGAAGGCAAAGCCGTAGGAGTAACCCCGGACGGAGCTCTCGTAATAAGAAAAGCCGACGATACCAAAGAAGAAATCATTGCAGGCAGATGCATTTATGCGCGTTCCAGATGAAAAGAGAAGAAAGGAAATTAAGAGGATAAACCTTGTTTCCATATTTTCTTTTTTCCTTCTTATTTCCTTATGCTTCTCAGTCTTTTACTCGATAACACCTGTTTTAGCTGCTGCTGATAACGAAAAAAAATTTTCCATTATTCCTGCCGATAAATCCAGTCTTTCCATTATTGCTATCAATGGAGAGGAAATATATATCAGGTCAGGATATTCCCATAATTTTTTACAGGATTATCAACTTTACGTAAAAGGCGCGGACACCGAAGGCAAAAGAGTCTGGATTGAACTTAGTAGAAACGGAGTTCCCCTTCAGGATGATATCGTTACTGAAGGATCTCAGTTTGTATATTCTCAGAACTCTACCAAAATTCTTAACCTTACCGTAGATACGATATATGAAGGAGCGGATGGGGTACTTGTGAAATTTTCACCTGTGTACCAGTATATTGATCCCAGGCTTCCTGTACCTCAAACACCAACCGAATCTATTGACAACTCTTCGAATAATAATACCTCCTCTTCCGCCGACCCAGAACTGGAAACTCAAGCTGAAGGTTTTGATATGCCTCTCTTCCTCCTTGGGATGGGAGCCATGATTCTGGTAACAGGTTTCTTTGCAGGAAAAGTAAAGAGAAAATAAATTTTTTAGTGACTTTATGGGAAGACTTTATGGAAAAATTGATTTAGGAAAAATTGATTTAGGAAAAATCGATTTATGAAATAACAAAGGATTTTAATCAAGTAATGAAATAAAATTATTTAAATAGAGTAAATGGAAAGCCATTTTTTGTAGATACAAATAAAAATATTAAATAGAGTAAATAGAATGTCATTTTTTGTAGATATAAAGGAAAATTATTTAAATGGAGTAAACCGGGGATATTTTTAATGAAACTGATTTTTGTCTCCGGCCTCTGAATTTCACGAATTTTTAATCATTGGAGAATTTAACGTCCCCTTTCTCGATAAGGAGCTTAAGATCTTCAAGGCTCATACGAGCGTTTTTCTGAAGTTTTTCACGGGCATCGTTATGTTTCTGGCTTACTTTGTGCTCTTCTTTGGTAAGTTGCAGATCTTTTAACCTTTCTAAATATAAAGAGAGTGCCTTCCGGTTATTAGCAATACTGGTCTTAAGCGGGTCAATTTTTTCTTTAATCGTATTTATATTTGTGATTTTATCCGTAAGCTGGGCATGATATGTATTTGCTTCTTTGCGGATCTCATCCGCCAATTTGAAACTTTCTAGCATTTCCAGGTGGCAAGCCTGAGATTGGTCTGAAAGAGTCTGGATTTTTTCATGGAGTTCGTCTCCTCTCTTATGTATTCCTTTTGACTCTTTATAACTTTCCTGGATTTGCGCATGCAGTTCATTTGCCTTATTTGCAGCTTGCAGGCGTTTACTTATGTCAGTCAGTTTCTGGAATATTTTGATTTCCACTGCAAGAGGCAGTTCTTTATTAAGAAAAGCGTCAAGTTCGGCTTCATAAGCCTTTGTGAGAGATTCCACACTTCCATGGGAACATTTATTGTATTCGTCCCGCTGTTCCTTGAGTCCAGCAATTCCTGAAAACAGTTCTTGCGTCTTTAAGTTCACATTACTTCTTTTTCCTTTGTACTCACCGATTTCTTTGTTAATCTCGTCCCGCTTGTCTCTTAGTTCCTGTGCTTTTGCAACCTTTTCCTTAACCTGTTGGTTCAGAGAGTCTCTCTTTTCTTTCAGCTCGTCGATATCGGTCCTGTTAATCTTCAGTTCCCTAAAAATCGATGCCAACTGCCTTTCGCTTTTCTCTATCCTGCTCCTGAGCTCGTTTACCTTGCCCTTCAGCTCCCGTTCGTTAAGGTTTGAAAGGTCGGCCGTTGCAATTTCTGTGCTTGAAACGTCGTTGGTCATGTACTATCACCCGTATATTTTCGAAAAAGGGTTATACTTTTAATTTTTCCCAGTAGCTCAGTGCCTCTTCATGGTTTTTTATTCTGGTGCCAAGCCACTTATGCTGGGATTTGCTTTTAGAAATCTCTTCACTTTTGCTGCTGTCATCCTCTACAAGCTGTTTTTCAGAATTTTTTATTTCTTTTAATTCAACATTAGAGTTCCTGGCTTCCTCCATTCTGGCATTCGCTTGCAAGAGAACAGTTTCTCCAAGTCCAGCTGCCAGAATAGTTTCACGCAGGTTTTGCATAAATAAATCTTTAAGTTTCTGTTCCTCGTCAGGTTCGATCTGCCCTTTGAGTTTTTTAAGCTCTTCCCTGAGTCTGCTTGCAGTAATCGGGTCCAGTTTTGGGAAGATTTCTTTTTCAAGGAGTGCTTCGGTCTGATGGTAGAATAGCTGGCGTTTTTCCTTGAGGATTTCCTTTCTCTCTTCCATCCGGGTTCTGAAATTCTTTGCATTTTTTATATTTTCTTCGACCTGGTTTAAACTGCTGTCCAGTTCTCTAAACTCCTTTTTATTTTCTTCCAGAAACCGTCTATGTTTTTCCACAACTGCGGAGATCAGTTCCTCTTCTGTCAGCACTCTGATTCCGGCTTCGTCAATGTTCTCAGTCACTGTATCACAATCTGTATTTTATTTTATACATATGTTGTTCTGTTCCGGTATATAATCAGCCCTGAAAGCCAGTGGTTTGGCTTTCGCTGACTTATAATTTCTCAAGGATTAATAAGCAATTGGATTAAACCCTGAAGATCTGGGCATGAGGTACGCCGTCAATTATTATTACGGAGTCCGGATCTATTAACTCGCATTTTATAGCAA
The DNA here is from genome assembly GCF_002287235.1 of Methanosarcina spelaei. GTDB lineage: Archaea > Halobacteriota > Methanosarcinia > Methanosarcinales > Methanosarcinaceae > Methanosarcina > Methanosarcina spelaei. The sequence goes on along the minus strand of NZ_LMVP01000024.1, from coordinate 41,755 downwards.
GATTGATTGTTTTTTCTCCAAAGAGATTTGCAGTCGTAGCTCCCTCAAGAGCTTTTTTGAATTCTTCTTCGGAAACGTATTTCCCTTCATAAAAGGCCCTGCTGATCTCCACTACGGTCTTGCCGCATTTCAGGGTCTTACCGAGCACTTCCTTATCGCAGGCTGCAACAAGCACATGCTCCCCATTTTTATATATCTTTATATACATATTCTCCCTTTTAAATAGTATTGCCTTTTAGTATTTACAGCTTAACCGTTCTCACATAATCGCTATGTATGTGTTGTGCAGGCTTTTTTACTTTCCAGGATCTGGAAAAAAGATCCTGGAACTTTCAGCGTTTTGCTTCGTTTCGTTTAAACAAACCTTAAACTTAAGCAAATCTTAGATTTAAACAAACCTTAAACTTAAGCAAATCTTAGATTTAAACAAACCTTAAACTTAAGCAAATCTTAGATTTAAACAAACCTTAAACTTAAACAAACCTTAAACTTAAACAAGTCTTATATGATTTTGATCCGGAGAAAGCAGGTCTCCCCTTTGTTTCATTTTCTTAATGTTCTCTTCAGCATGAACTCTATCAATCCCGTGTTCGCTTTCAGCTATTGCATAAACCTCTTCGAGAGGGGCTTTAGCTCCCGGATGTTTTTCACTTACCTTTTTAATTATATCTCTGAGGGTTTTTATCTTGTTTCTCTGGCTCATACTTGTGCCAGATGCAAGTATATCCGCATCAAGGGCTCCGGTCTCAGGGTCAACACCTACATTTTTCAGGCAGTTCATAGTAATTCGGATAGTTCTTTTTGCGTCTTCAAGTGTGACTGTATTGCTAAGGCGGACTCTTGCGCTTGCTTCCGAGAGGCGAACAAGTGCTTCAAGCTGCCTGGCAGTTACGGGTACAGGAGTGTTTTTGCTCTCTCCGGTTTTTCTGAGATCCGTATAGAATTTTATAAGATGAGCCCTTGCATCTTCCTCCATTACAGGAAACACGTTTTTCCGGGCATATGCAACGTATTTTCTCATTATTTCAGGCTGTATGACGGGTTCAATTACCTCCATTTCGGCTTTGACAAAATCTTCCTTTATACGGGACCCAGGAAGTTTTTCACGCTGCTCAAAGAGTTCTCCTGCATAATGAGACTGTATAATATGGTTCGCAATTTTTGTGTCCAGGTTATGGTCAGGAGTATCGAGCAAAACAAAGATAAGGTCAAAACGTGAAAGCAGTGCAGGCGGCATACTTATCTGCTCTGCAAGGCCTTCATACCGGTCAAAACGCCCGTATTTCGGATTTGCAGCTCCCAAAAGAGCACATCTGGATTTAAGCGTAGCAATAATTCCCGCTTTGGCAATACTTATCGTCTGCTGTTCCATTGCCTCGTGTAGGGCGCTTTTATCCTCGGTTTTCATTTTGTCCATTTCGTCAACAGCAGCAATTCCCATATCAGCCATGACAAGGGCACCGCCTTCGATTGTCCATCTTCCGTCGTTAAGGTCGTCTTTTACGGCTGCTGCAGTCAAACCGCTTGCTGACGCACTCCGCCCTGAAGTAAACACGCCTCTGGGAGAGAGTTTGACCACATAACGCAGGAGCTGGGATTTTGCAATTCCAGGGTCTCCTACAAGCATAATATGTATATCGCCCCTTATTCTGGAACCGTCAGGAAGGTTTTTCACAACTCCAGAAAACAGTTGAAGGGCGAGTGCCTCTTTTATGTCCTCGTATCCGTAGATCGAAGGTGCAACAGAGCTAACAATTTTACCATAGATTTCAGGATCACGGGAAAGTTCAAGGATATCTTCTTCATCTTCAGAAGTTATTTCGAGTTCGTCATAGTCCTTATCCAGGTGCTCTATGGAATTTGCTTCTAACACAAGGTCATAAAAGGTAGATTTTCCATCTTTGAGAGTACGCTGTCTGGATTTAAGGACTCCGTTAATTATAACCCTGTCTCCTGGTGTGACATCTCCTGTCAGGTCGTCTTCCGAGTCAACCTCAAGACTCTGGGGCTGGGAACCTCCTTTCAGGTTTTCGGGTGACTCCTGGATTTGCAGTTTCTGTGCATCTATAAAGGTAGAGTCCTCTATCCTTACCTTAAAGGGTCCTTTCTTTCCGCAGTTCTCGCCTTCGCAACCTGCAAATGGCTCCTCGAACTTGAAGCTGTTTTGGTCCACAAAAGTAAGATATCCGCACCTGAGGCATTCAAAAGCTGCTTTGGTAATTCTCGGTCTAACCTCAGTTGCTTTCCTTATCATACCCTCGATTGCAATAAAGCGTGAGAGGTGCTTGCTCCTTAACTCCCTTATAGATATTCGGTTTGGAGTTTTTATTACCCTTACATGAGCCTCTTCCAGGTTTTTTTCTACAGGAAGGTCAATTTCTATCAGGGCAGCTTCAGCCGCCTTTATAAGTTCTTCTGGGTGGTCAAGAAATTCTTTTGAAAGCTCTCTATCAAATTTTTCAATATCCGTAAAATCCACGCTAAGGCTTCGCTGATCCGGATACTCATTTGCAAGCTGGAGGATTTCATTCCAGTAATAGTCTTTAAAAAACCTCTTTAGCTTTTCATCCCACTTGCTTTCTGTTTCAGTCATATCATTCTCTATCTGGCTTTAGGCAAAACTTTCATTTGTCGTTACGGTTTTTGTCTGAAAAAGGATTTAAAAAAAGTAATAATAGGTATCACAAATTCTGATGTAAAAACAGGTTTATTCTCATATGAACTTTTCTATACTTGCCGAAGCTTCTGTTTCCTGGCCCTCAGGCTCGTTTAATGCATATCCCATTTTTCGCTCGGTTTTTCTGATTATACCCCTCAAAGTCTGAACTTCCCTGGGAGTTAACCCTGCCCTTCCAAAAATTCTCCGCAGCATCAGAAAAGTTTTATCTTTTTTATGAGGAGGATAATCGATTTCCTCCAGCAGCTCCTCCAGATGTTCGTATAAAAGCTGGAGGTCAAGTCCGTCGGCAAGGGGACTGTTTCCTCCTTCCAGGTCCGAGAGTTCGTAAAGCACCACTGCAACAGCGTGTGAGAGATTCATAATCGGATATATCTCAGAAGCTGGGATTGTAAAAAGCATATCAAAACTTTTGAGCTCATCGTTCCGGAAACCGGTATCTTCTCGTCCGAAAAGGATTGCAATTGTTCCGCTGTAATCTTTCAGTCTCTCTTTTAGTTCTCTGGAGGTATAAAGCGGAAGACGAATATGTTCCCCGGTTTTCAGGCTTGCCACCCCTGTAGTTCCTATCATCAGGTTTGCGCCTTTTACAGCCTCTTCAATCGTTGAGGCAATTCTTGCTCCTTCAAGGATATCTCTTGCATGCGATGACATGGCTCTTGCTTCTCCTTCTAGTTTACAGGGATTTACAAGCACCAGGTCAGTATATCCAAAGTTTTTCATTGCTCGTGCAACAGATCCGACATTTCCCTGATACATGGGCTCTACAAGTACTATACGAATCTTAAGTGACAAATTTCTCAATCCTTTTTTAAAATCAGTTTTCAAGGGTGATTGTTTCTTCCATGCAGACAGTTACATACATTCTGCAACCCAGGTAATAAGATGGTCCTTTAAAACGCAGACGTTGCTTCTATCTTTTTTGCTATTGGATAAAACCTGGATCTTTTGGGCAGGCAGCTTTTCATTTACAACAGCCTGTACATTTCTTCTCATCAATATATATTTTCATGCAGATTATTTTTAGTGTGTTCTGGCTTCATTGTGGTGTGCAATGGTTTTATTATGCTTCATTCTTATTATGCTTCGTTCTTATTGTGCTTCGTTCTTATTGTGCTTCATTCTTATTATGCTTCGTTCTTATTATGCTTCGTTCTTATTGTGCTTCGTTCTTATTATACTTCGGTCTTTTTGTGGTTTATTTCGGTTTTATTGTCATTTCTTTTTCCCATTTCAGTCCTTCCTGTTTTAGCTTTTGCTTTTTGTTTTTCTTCCTTGTAGTTTCTTCATTGTTCTAGTTCAGAAATCTTATTCCTCCTCACGTTACTCCCAGATATGTTAGTCTTAAGTCGCTGGCGAGATAGAAAGATGAGATTAAAATGAGATAGAAAGACGGATAGAAAGACGAGATAGAAAGACGAGATAGAAAAATGAGATCGAAATAAGATCAAGTTCTGGTATTGACATCAACTGTGGCTAAAACTTAAATTCAAAGACTACTCTATGTTTAAACTATAAAATTGGTTATTTTAAAAAGAAATGGTGATTTAATGACTCTTGAAGAAATCTTAAAAAACACATTTAAAGGAGAAACTACTGAAGTTGGCTGGTATCTTGCAATGTCAAAGATCGCTGAGCGAGAAGGATTTCCGGATGTTGCGGTTTATCTTCGTCAGGTCGCCATGGATGAAGCCTGGCACGCCACCGAGGTAGCTGAAATCCTGGGACTTGTTAAAGAAACAACTCTTGAAAATCTGGAAATGATGTTTGAAGGAGAGCGTAAAGCCGAAATTGAGAAAGCTGAAGCTGCAGAATTAGCCAGAAAGGAAGGTAATACAAAAGCTGCTCTTTTCTTTGAGAAGGCATCTCTGGATGAAGCCAGGCATAAAGCAGGGCTTAACGGATTTCTGGAAAGGATGAGAAAACAGCAATAAGAAAGGATCCTTTGATCCTTTTTCCGTTTTAAGTTACTAAACTGGCGTTTTTGATTGCTAACTATTTTTTATCGCTACTTACTATGCTTATCGAATTAAACTGGTTAATTCACTAAAGATTTAAAATTTTATTACAGCCTGCAATTTTTTAAAAATTCATGGGACTATATTAAACTCAGGTATTACGCCAAATGTAATTTCCAGTTATGTAGTTAATACCTGATTTATAATGTTATGACAGCCTGTAGAATATACCTGATTTATAATGTTATGACAGTTCTGTAGAAACATAAAAAGCTGAATTCTCTCAGGCATGCGATTTTATATTATTTCGAGAAATATAGTTTGGGTCTGAAAACTCTTCCTGGATTCTGGATGTATTTTAATCAGGAAAAGTGGTTGAATATCAGATTCTTCACCTTCTGCATTGGGGTCTAATTTCAGGGGAAGCCGAACTAGAACTAGGGGGAACTAAACCAGAACTTGCTGTGTCTGCTAACTGATTCAGTAATTTATCAGCTTTAATCTATGAACTTAGCTTTTGCTTCCTATTTTCAATACCAGTAGGTTAAGTTATTGTATTAAAATCTAAGACGGGCAGTAGTAAAATTGTAAAAAAGACCTCAAATCAAGTAAATTTTGAAAAATAACTATTAAATCGAGAAAATTCAAATTAAAGATTAAACTAAACAATCTGGAAGTAAATATGAGTCAACTAAGTTAGAGGAGTGTATAGTATGGTAAGTCGTGAGTATGTGAAAGGGGATCTTCCCGAAAAAGCTGCAATTCTACAAAGAGATGGTGAAACGTATGCGATTGCTCCCCATATTCCTGGAGGAATCGTATATCCGGAAACTCTTAGAAAAATAGCTGACATTGCAGAAAAGTATGGGGCTGCTGCCCTTAAAATTACCTCGGCCCAGAGGATTGCAATTGTAGGGTTAAAAGAAGAAGATCTGGATGCAGCTTGGGGAGAGCTGAACCTACAACCCGGAGCTGCTATAGGACTTTGTGTCCGCAGCGTTAAGATTTGTCCCGGAACTACGTTTTGCAAGAGAGGTAAACAGGACTCAGTCGGGCTTGGATTAAAACTTGATGAAAAGTACCATGGGATGCAGCTTCCTTCCAAATTTAAAATGGGGGTTTCCGGCTGCCAGAATTCATGTTCCGAACCTATGATAAAGGATATAGGGCTAATAGGTACGGCAAAAGGCTTTACTTTGTCCGTAGGGGGAAGCGCAGGCCCACGTCCGAGACTAGGTAGCATAGTGGCAAAAGATCTCACCGAAGAGCAGGCACTGGATCTTGTTGAAAGGATAATCAATTTCTACAAAAAATATCCGAGGCCAAGAAGAATCGGAGAAGTTATAGAAGAGATCGGGCTTGAGAAATTCAAAGAAGAAGTAGGATTGTAAAAAACTCTCTTAATTTTCAAAGGTTAATTTTCAAAGGCGTTTTTATTTTGGCCTGTTTTTATTTTGGCCTATATTTGTCGATCAACCGTTGCGCCGGTTGATCACGCCTATAGGGTTTGGGGATAAGGTTTAAAACTCAAACGTCAGTACGGTTCTCGATCAACCGTTGCGCCGGTTGATCACGCCGTCACGATGTTTTAGATTTAGCATTGATTTTCGGTCAAGCCTTTTTTGAAAAGGGTAGTGATCACACCGTCACGATGTTTTAGATTTAGCATTGATTTTCGGTCAAGCCTTTTTTGAAAAGGGTAGTGATCACACCGTCACGATGTTTTAGATTTAGCAGTTGTTTTCGCTCAAGCTTTTTTAAAAGGCTTGCAGGCAAGCAGTTTTTTAGAAGGATTGTTAGAAAAATCTCGTTTGAAAATTGTATTTTACTTTTTCTTTTCCTGCACTTTTACTTTTTACTTTTTTTGTTACTTAATTTCTTATTTTACCGTCCGTAAGAATTTTATGAGATCTTAATATCTTCATTATATTATAATTTTACTATTATTATTTATACTTACACTTTTTTCTTTCTCGTTTGATTGCTTTCACTCAACTCATTTTTGCAACCCAGTGGGCTTTTTAATATGTCGTTTAATAAAGATAATGTTTAAATATAATAGATACAAACACTAACAGACTATACTAACCTTATGTAGACAGTCGCTGCGGCTATCATTCTGTCTTTACTATCATTGATGTCCTGTAACGTGACAATTGTAAAAGAAGTATTGTTCCCAGTTTTTGATCCATACATAGGAGGAATAAATTATTAGTGAGGAAATGCTTTATTTTTCTGGGCTCTCGGATGCACTAAGGTTGACGTTTGTCCAGATTATGATATTCAGCGCAATAGCTATTTTAATTTTCTTATATGGTCTGATAGGTAACTTCCAGAAATGGGGGGCAGGAGTCACAGGCTATGGTCTTGAACCTCAGGAAGGAAAAAAAGGAAGTGCAATCACATTCTTAAAAACCTGGTGGAATCAGGTAACAGCAGAATCTCACCATCATGGAAAGCCTATTCTGGAGGTTCTTATACTTGATATCATCTTCCAGAGGAGAATTCTCAAGAGAAGTCCTTTCCGCTGGTTTATGCACATATTTATTTTTGGGGGCTGGATGACCCTCTTTGCTCTGTCAGGAATGATGTTTGCAGTTGAAATGACCGAAAAAATCGGAATTGAACTCCCATTCACCCCCGCAGAATTTAGAGATTTTCTCTCAATTCCGAACTATATCTTCGGGTATATCCTGCTTATCGGAATTCTTATAGCATTAGTAAGAAGACTGTTTGTCTCTGAAGTCAGGGAAGCTTCCATTATGTATGATTGGGTCTTGATCGGAGTAGTTTTCTTAGTTACTATTTCCGGTTTCATCGCCGATGGAATCCGAACAAGCTTTATATGGAGCTTTGGGCTTGACCCCTCAGCAGCACCACCGGCCGCTCTCTTCCATTCCATAATTTCCCTGCTCTTCTGTATTGCATTTATACCATACAGTAAATATATTCATGTAATCGCCATACCGCTTGCACTTCTTGCAAACAAAGGAGGCGAATAAAAATATGGCAAAACGTACCCCTTCAATCGATACGAAGAATCTTACTGCAGTCCAGCTCATGGAGCTTGATTCCTGCGTTCGCTGCGGTGAGTGTGTAAAATGGTGCCCGACTTATGCTGCTTCCGGCGGGAAACCAGGCTTGGCTCCAAGAGATAAGATCCTGCGCTGGAGACAGTACATGAACAAGTCCTATGGACTTAAAGCAAAACTCTTTGGTCCAGAGGAAATTCCTCAGTCAGAGCTTGAAGAATTCAAAGATGATGTCCACGGCTGTACTACATGCGGTGTCTGTGCAACAGTCTGTGAAGCAGGTATTAACACTGTGGAACTCTGGGAAGCTATGAGGACAAACCTTGTAAAGAAGGGTATAGGCCCTTATGGGAAGCAGAGCGCGTTCCCAAAACTTGTTGGGCAGTACCATAACCCTTACATGAAGGACCAGAAAGACAGACTTGCCTGGGTTCCCCCAGACGTGAAAATAGAAGATAAAGCAGACATTGTCTATTTCACTGGCTGTACTGCAGGGTACAATCAGCTCGCTCTGGCCTTTGCAACATCACGTGTGCTCAACAAGCTGGGCATTAAATTTGCCATGCTTGGTGAAGAGGAATGGTGCTGCGGCTCAGCTCTTATCAGGACAGGTCAGGTGCATGTCGATGATGTGGCCCGTGAACTTGCAAGACATAACGTCGAGGCACTCAAGAAAAAAGGTGCTAAAAAGGTTCTGTTTGCATGTGCAGGCTGTTTCCGTGCTGCAAAGATCGACTGGCCCAGGCTTCTTGGTGAAGAACTGCCTTTTGAGGTTATTCATATTACACAATTCCTTGCAGACCTGATAAAAGAGGACAAAATCAAATGGGAGAAGCCGATCAACAAGACGGTTACCTATCACGACCCCTGTCACCTTGGCCGTCATGTTGGTGTCTTTAATGCTCCCAGGTTTGTCCTTTCCCATATTCCTGGCATTAAGTTCGTTGAAATGGACAGGTCAAAGGAATTCCAGCGTTGCTGTGGAGCTGGCGGTGGTGTAAAAGCAGGAATACCTGACCTTGCCGTAGCAATGGGAGAAGCCAGAGTTAAGGACGCCCTTGAAACCAATGCAGATATCCTATCGAGTGCATGCCCCTTCTGTAAGAGGAACCTCTCGGATGGTCGGGATGCCCTCAAATCTGATATTGTTGTAGAAGACGTCATCGAGCTGGTTGCAGAGGCTCTGGGTCTTAGCACTACATAAGTGTGAAAATGAAGGCTGGATTTCCAGCTTTCTTATTTTTTTTTTCTTTCTCTCTTTTTATTGTTATATGGCAAAACTTAAATATCGATAGTTACTTCCCCTTGAACATGTATATTCCTTACGAATTTCTAGGAAAAATATTCACATATCTGGTTCTTTTTGCTCTTGCAGGAACAGGGATCGCTCTGCTCTTAGGGGCGTATTCTTTTAAAAAACGCAGGATAATCTTTCCGGGGTTCGTGCTGTTTACACTTTATCTTTTCTATTCTCCTTCAAAATTATTATGCAGATTTTTTAGAATCAGGGAAAATCTTGTAGATGATATTCTTATAGATTTAAGAAATGCCTTAATGTTGGATCGTTTTGTTCACACAAAAAAAAACAGGGTTGTGTTCCTTCCTCAGTGTATGAGACACCCGGAATGCAGGGCAAGGTGTGACCCTATTCATGGTTATGAATGCAAACGTTGTGGGAAATGTGATATTTCAAAGATATATGAGGCTGCAGATAAGTACAATTTCAAGGTTTTTATAATTCCTGGAAGTAGCTTTGTCAAAAAAATCTTCAAAGAATACAGGCCTCAATCTTGCCTGGGTGTTGCCTGTTACAATGAGCTTGCAGAAGATATGCAGGAAGTATCTTTTATCCCTGTTCAGGGCGTTCTTCTCCTTCGGGATGGTTGTTTCAATACCAAAGCTGATGTAGAAGAAATTATCCGAAAAATGGAGATATGTGATGTATAGTTTTATAGGAAAAGCTCTGCTTTTTACCATAACTTTTTCAATTTTAATCTCGATGTTTGCTCTCATAGTGAGTCGAATTAGCCTGAAAAGGAATGTATGGCTTGCAGGTTTCTTTTCAAATGTACTTGACTTTTTTTATTTGCCCTTAAAATACTTTTTCTGTAAATTATCAGATCCACGAATCCTGGATAAGTGGATAGTATCTTTGAAGAACATAGCTAATGCCTCAGATTTCTCAAAAACCAAAAATCGCATAATTATTGTTCCGCATTGTGTGCGTGCGTTAGATTGCCCTGCGTCGTCAACAGTCTTAGGAATTCAATGCCGGGACTGCGGGAAGTGCATTGTATCTCAATTAAGAAAAGATGCCAAAAAATATGGATACGACTTATATATAACTACCGGTTCTTCAGCTATTGCTAATATCCTTAAACATAAACCTGCAGATGGTATACTTGGAATAGCATGTGATTACGAAATAAACAAAGGAATGTGCGCTTTAAATGGGAAAAAAGTTGTGACTTATGGTGTCCCTCTGTTGAACGATGGTTGTTATAATACGAAAGTGGACTATGAGAAAGTAATTGAAATGCTCGAATATTTCGACAAGAAGAAGATATAACTAAAAGCTTCTCTATCGTTATACAAGACTGTAACCTTTTCAATTATTGGGACTTACTTACTTCTTTTTTATGGGATTTACTTACTTCTTTTTAGTATTGGGATTTACGCATTTCTTTTTTATTATTGGGACTTACTTACTTCTTTTTATTATTGGGACTTACATACTGATGTATAAAATCAACTTCAATGGCCATAATTGTTCAATACTTGGTATAAGTGATGTAAGGATGAGTTTTCGATCAGAAGTACAGCTTCATTAGTTTACCTTACCTTGAATAATGGTTTTCTTTTTACATTTTTTTATATATAATGAACTTGTCTACCAGGACCTAAGCATCTAACATGGCATGACCAGTCTTCTTTATTTAAAGATATTCCGAAAATGTTATCAATAAAAACATTGATTTTTCAAAAACAATGCAGACAATCATTTATAATCGTTTAGTCTGTTTATTTTTCCTTAACTTGGGATGCCTATGTATGACGTAATTATTGTCGGTGGTGGCCCTTCCGGTACTTCGGCCGGAAGAAGGGCAGGAAGACTTGGAATAAAGACACTGCTGCTTGAGAAAGAAAATTTTCCCAGATATAAGCCCTGCGGAGGTGGACTTTCGGAGCATGCGATGTCTTATCTCGATTTCGAACTTCCTCAAGATATTATTGAATGGGAAGTTACAGGGGCAAAGGTTATTTTCAAAGATCAGTCAGTCAACGTACACAAGGATCGTCGAGTATCTACGCTCGTATCCAGAAGCGAATTTGACAACTTCCTTCTTGAAAAAGCAAAAGAAACAGGGATTGAAATTCATACCGGAGAAAAAGTTCTATGCTGCAGGGAAATGTCCGACTTTGTTAAAGTGGATACTAGTCAGGGGACATACCAGGCAAAGTTTGCAATAATTGCAGAAGGTGCCCAGGGATTTGTCAAGACCTGTGTGCGGTCCGTGGATAATAAAGAGGAATATGGAATCTGCCTTGTTACTGAAGTTCCTGCAGACGAAAGAGAAATTGAAAAACGCCTGGGAAAAACCGTTGAACTGCATTTTGGGGTCGCAGGTGGTGGATATGGCTGGATTTTCCCTCATAAGACCTATTATTCCGTTGGAATAGGCGGAGTTGTCAAAGACTTCCCTCATCCTAAAGAGTCAATGCTTAACTTTCTCAAGGAAAATAGCTTTTTCGGAGAGTATAGACTTCACGGTCACAAGATTCCCTGGGGAGGAATTAAAAGAAAAGTGATGGGTTCAAGGATTCTCCTAAGTGGAGATGCTGCCGGATTTGTAGACGCTTTTTCAGGTGAGGGACTTGCCTATGCGATTCGTTCAGGGCAGATTGCGGCTGAGGTAATTGCAGGAATTTGTCTGCAAGGCAAAAACCCTGCAGACCTGAACGAATATAAGGCTCTTTGTCAGGCAGAGTTTGGAACTCATCTTAAGTATTCCCTTATTTTTTCCAGATTAATCCATAGTTTCCCGGAAAGGTCTTTCAAATTGCTTACAGGTAATAGAGAAATATTAGACAAATATCTTGAGGTTATGGATTTCAAGATTGATTATAAGGATTACTTGCGCTGGGCTCTTTTGAACTTCAAACTCAGGTAATCTCGAAGGTGGTTGGACATGTATGATCTAATAATAATTGGAGGAGGGCCTTCCGGAGCATCGGCTGGAAGAAGAGCAGGAAAGCTTGGCTTAAACACATTACTGCTTGAGAAAGACAAGTTTCCCAGATACAAACCCTGTGGAGGAGGACTTTCAACACATGCTATTTCTTATCTTGACTTCGAGCTTCCTCAGGATATTATAGAGTGGGAAGTCACGGGCATAAGGGGTGTTTTCAAAAATCAAATGACTGAGGTACACAAGGATCATAATATCTCTTTGCTGTTATCTCGAGCTGTTTTTGATGACTTCTTGCTCAAAAAGGCGGAAGAAACCGGAATTGAAATTCATACCGGAGAAATGGTTCTGAGCTGTACGGAAAAACCCGAATTTGTGGAAGTAATTACAAAAGAACAAACTTATCAGGCAAAATTTGCTATTGTTGCCGAAGGGGCACATGGACTCCTTAAAACCTGTGTTAGGCCTGCAGATACCAGGGAAGAGTACGGGATATCCGTAGTTACTGAAATTCCTGCTGAAGAAAGAGAAATTGAAGAGCGCCTGGGAAAAAGCGTTGAACTGCAGTTAGGGGTTGCAAGTGGCGGATACGGCTGGATTTTCCCTCATAAAACTTATTATTCCGTCGGAGTCTTTGGAATTGTCAAAGATTTTCCTCATTCTAAGGCTACAATGATTAAATTCCTGAAGAATAATGATTTTACCGGGGATTACAAATTGTCCGGGCATAAAATCCCTCTAGGTGGTATTAAAAGAAGAATTGCCGGTTCCAGAGTTCTTCTCGTTGGAGATGCTGCCGGATTTGTAGACGCTTTTTCGGGTGAAGGGTTAGCCTATGCCATTGGCTCAGGTCAATTTGCTGCCAACGTGCTTGCTGAGATTTGTCAGCAGAGAGGAAAGCTAAAAGACCTTCATAAGTATGAATCTATTTGTAAGGCAGAGTTCGGGACTCATCTTAAATATTCCCTTATTTTTTCCAGATTAATCCATAGTTTCCCGGAGAGGTCCTTTAAAATGTTTATAGACAATAGAGAGATTCTGGATAAGTATCTTGAGGTTGTGGATTTCACAATTGATTATAAAGATTATCTTCGTTGGTCCCTCTTTAATTTCAAGCTCAGGTAAGCTAACTGGATAATTTTTTTTAGATTTTGTGCTATTTCCCCTATCTTTTTATCGCTCCAGCCTTAATATATTTTAAGGATGGATTATTCCTGTCTATATACAATTGCACTTATTCCGTAAGCGGGTGTCTTAACATGTACGATCTGATCATAGTAGGAGGAGGACCTTCAGGAGCATCGGCAGGAAGGACAGCTGGGAAAAGGGGACTTTTAACCCTTTTAATCGAGAAAGAAAATTTTCCAAGGTATAAACCCTGTGGAGGAGCTCTTTCTTCCTATGGTTTATCTTGCCTGGACTTCAAATTGCCTGAGTCCATAATCGAGAGAAATATTCCAAAGGTAAGGGCTTATTTCAGGGACCGGTTTGTAGAAGAAATGAACGAAGATAACTTAGCCATACTGGTTTCCAGAAAAGTCTTTGATAACTTTTTGCTTGAAAAAGCCAGAAAAACCGGAATTGAAGTTCATACCGGAGAAGAGGTTCTTGACTTAACTGAAAAAGAAGATTGCGTTGAAGTCAGAACTACGGATAATACTTATCTGGGGAGGTTCGTTCTTATTTCCGAAGGTTCAGGTGGGACCCTTAAATACAAAGTAAGGCCGAGAGATAAAAAAACAGAACATAGGCTGGGACTGGTATCGGAAATTCCTGATGACGATGAAGTAATAAGGAACCGGTTTCCAGGCACCATAGATATTCATTTCGGAGTTGCACAGGGAGGGTATGGCTGGATCTTTCCCCATGCTGGATATTATTCTGCAGGAATTGTAGGGACAGCTCAACATCTTGAGCACCCAAAAAAAGTACTGATGGATTTTCTGAAGGAAAACGGGTTATCAGGAGAATTTCCGGTTCATTCCCATATTATCCCCAAAGGCGGGATTAAGAGAAAAATCCTCAATTCAAGGCTGCTTCTTAGCGGTGATGCTGCCGGATTTGTAGATGCTTTCACAGGAGAAGGCATTTCATATGCAATTCGATCAGGGCAGCTTGCTGCGGAGAGCGTTGCTGACCTTGTAATGTACAGCCTGAAATTAAGCAGCCTTAAAGCCTACGAGTCCGGTTGCAGGCAGGAATTCGGAAATTATCTTGCCAGTTCTCTTAAGCTGGAGAAAATAATGTATCGTTTTCCTGAGACCTCTTTTAAACTGGCTGTTAACAACAGGGAGATTCTGGATAAGTACCTTGATGAGGTGGTAACCAACAGGAATTATAAAGACTATGTCCGCTGGTTACTATTGAATTTCTGCCTGGCTGAACCTGTCTCCAGAATAAAATCTCTTACACTGGAAGGAAACGATAAGGACTGACTTAGAAATAAAAGAAAAAATAGAGGCAAGTAAAGGAAAAAGAAGTAACAGGGAATCAAACACAGGAAAACGAAATAACGGAGATGCAAATAAAGGAAAAAGAAATAACAGGAATCAAATACGGGAAAACGAAATAACGGAGACGAAAATAAAGAAACGGGAATAACGAAAAAATGAATAAGTAAATGACAATCATAAACAAAGAATAAAGAAATCGAGATAAGAAATAACAGGTAGAAAAAGGAAAAAAGAAAAGTAAGTTTATGCGAGTGAGGCACGTAAGCTCCCTTCTGTTCCTGCAAAGATTTTCTGCCACTCATCAGTGGAGAAAATGGTCCTAAGGACTCTTGCAGTGACGGCATTCGGCTATGCGTTTCCAAAAACAACCGGGAGATTCCGGAATTATCTTTTTCCCGATTTCCAACTTGCACCCACGAGGATTCGCCGTTTCATCCATTTGTCCTGAGACCTCAGCTTCCGCATCATCGCATTTTCAGGAGATGGTTCTCGTTTCTGTGCCAGGGCCCGGGCTCTCGCCCGACATCCTTTACAGATGTTCGTGTATCCGGAGCGGTGGGGAGACTTTCCTCAGACCAGAAGGCCCGTCAGCCGTCCAGCCTCTCTCGCATATTACCTTCTGTGACCACCATATATTTTTCTAATTATATATGTTTTTGGGGTGCCTTACTGCAAGAGATTGAGAAGAGTTTTGAGATTAAGAAGCGTTTTGAGTTAAGAAGAGTTTTGAGATTGAAATGGGTTTTACTATGAAGAAAAGTTTTTCTACTGGAACGGTATAATACTTTTATTAATATTACCATATTTTATTTCCCTCTCCGGGCAATTAAAGATATGCCCTTTCCTTATAGTTTATATAAATTTTATGTGTTTAAGTTGCGTCCAAATATTAATATATATGCATTATAATTCATAAGTTATGGATGGACTTTTTCCATCTTCAAGGCTTGTCCGAAAAAAGCTTATTGATACTTTATCTCGGGCAGTGACTATAATTTGTGTCGGTTTGCAGTCTTATTTTCAAGAGGTTAAACATGAGTGATTGTCTGTTCGATTTGCATATTGGATATGTCCGTTTTAAAAACCCTATTGCATTGGCGCCTATGGCAGGAATTGTCGATAGTGCTTTTGCCAACCAGTATGCAAGCAATGCCGGGCTGGTAGTTCTTGGAGCCTTCAATCTGGATAAGGCTTCAATAGCTGTTGCTTCAGCCCTCGTAGCCCGGGGTAGAAAAGAGTTTATTTCCGATGAATCTATGGAGCTTATAAAAAAGGAAATAAGGGCAGTAACATCCGGAAGTGCCGTAGCTGTAAATGTCAGGAGTACTACACTTGACCCCCTTATTGAAGCTGCAAAAATTGTCAAAGAAGAAGGAGCAATCCTTGAGTTAAACGCTCACTGCAGGCAGCCCGAAATGCTCGAAGCCGGGCTGGGGGAAGCTCTTCTCCATGATCTTCCAAGGCTTTCGGCGTGGATCAGAGCGATAAAGGAAACCGGAGTTGTGCTTTCAGTAAAAGTAAGGGCAAATGTGGTTGATGATATCGAACTTGCAAGGCTTATCGATAAGGCAGGTGCGGATATTATACATGTTGATGCCGGAACTGAAGGCTTCGGTACCGATCTTGATGCAATCCTTAGTTACAGGGACGCTACAAGGCTCTTTCTTATCGGAAATAATTCGGTCAAAGACTTTGAGACCGCAAAAGAGATGTTTACCCGAGGAGCCGATATGGTCTCTGCTGCCAGAGGAGTCCTTGAAAATTCCGGGCTTATACAGGAACTGGTAGAAAACGCTACTTCTTACCAGCAGTCAATAGGCTGGTATAATGCTCCCAAGCACATTTGCAGCGATGGGGACTTCAGGGGGCTAGCTTTCTGCTGCCTGCCTGTAAAACCCTGTCCTGTACATGAAAAGTTCCGAAAACTGGGATATACGGCAGAAGAGTTCGCCAGGACAAAACTTGACTTTGCGAAAGGTACAATGCTGGAGTATGGAGAAGATACATGCTTCGGAAGTCTTGTCTGGTGTTGTAAAATCACCAAGCCCTGCTGGATCAGAGATGGAGTGTTAAACACAATTGAGCTCTCTGATGCAGAATACATGAAGCTTAAAAAGCAACTTGCAAATCACGTACTGGACCATGCCAGAGTTCCGGTAAATGAATCCCATTGATACTGGTTTTATCTGCCCGGTTCCTGAACTGGCAGAAAACCCACAGATTTCAAGTCTTATTGCTCGTTGTGCCCAGCTTGCTATGCTACTTGAGGTCTCGGCCTCTCCAAAGCCAGGAAACGTCGATAGGGAGCATAACTATCCTGATACCTACTTTGAGCATTTTATATCGTCTTCAGTAAGCGTTTACCCTGTCATTGAGCTGGCTGCAAGATGCAGAAACGGGATAGGTGCACTTATCAGAAGTGCAGTTTGCGAGAGTTCTGCCTGGCAGAAAGGAGGAAACACACATTTCGGCGCCTTTCTACTACTTATTCCTCTTTCAATGGCTGCAGGGGAACTCTTCAATTCACGCGGAAAAACCCAGTATAAACTCTTACCTGACGAATTCGAAGCCCTTGCTGTGCATGCACACGCTTTTGTTCAGGCAACGGACTGTGAGGATGCTGTCGAATTCTACAGGGCTTTCGAAGTGGCAGGGGTGAGGGTTAACAGTGTGGATGAATTCAACCTTGGAGACCCAGAGTCAACATCTGAGTTAAGGGCTAAAGAAGTCACCCTTTATGAGCTTATGGATATTGCCAGAGGGTATGACCTGATTGCAAATGAATGGGTAACAGGCTTCAGACGCTGCCTTGAGGGGGCAAATTGTATAATTGAGTTCATGCAGGCTCAAAGTCCTGGAGCTGAGAATTCGGTTTCGAACTGCTCAGGCACAGGTATTAACGAAGCTATTGTGTATACTTTCTTGAGATTGCTGTCCCGCCACAGGGATACTTTCATCGAGACCAAATTCGATAAAGATACTGCAGATTACGTTTCGGCAAGGGCGGGTGAGATTCTTTCTGCCTGGGAGGGGGCTTCAGGTAATATTGAATCTTCTGATAATATCACTAGAGACTTTGAAGATCTGCTTCCTGCTGTACAGGAATTTGACTCCGAACTTCTTAAGAAAAGAATAAACCCGGGTTCAACAGCCGATATCATCATAGCCAGTCTTTTCATTGCTCTTCTGGGGGGATTGCGCTTTTGATCGAATTCCTTCCGAAATGCCGAAAAAACGGGAATGAATTCGATTTCTCCAAGGACGATCTGTCTTCATTTGGGATCAGGGAAGGCATTTCCGAAACGATTATTAGCACCGGTCTGGAATCCCCCAATGCTGCCCCTATCGGAATAATCGTAAAAAACGAAAGGATTTTTGTCCGGCTTTTCAAAGGTACCCATACCTGGGAAAATGTCTATAAAGAAAAGTATCTTGCCGCAAATGTAGTGTATGATCCCCTGCTTTTCGTGCGTTCAACTTTTTTCGATCTTGAACCCTCTGAATTTGACTATGTGCCTGTTCACGGACTCAGTCTTCCGATATTGAAATTAGCTTCCGCCTGGGTCGTTTTCGAATGTGTTGATCTTAAGAACACAGATCACGCTCTTGTGGCCGACCTTATTCCTGTAAAAGCAGGTTTCAACGAAGCTAACTGGAAAAGCCTGCCTGTACCCAACAGGGGATTCAACGCAGTGCTTGAGGCGACTGTCCATGCAACTCGCTACCAGCTTACAGGAGAAGAAAAATATCTCGAGCTGATACGCCACTATGAATCACTGGCTTCCAAATGCGGGGGAGAAAATGAGAAAAAGGCTATGAAGTTGCTTTATGAGGTTCTGGGGCTGTGAATTTTGTTTAGTTGTGATTGTTTAGTTGTGATTGTTTAGTTGTGATGTTTAGTTGTGGAGGACTTCGATAAACCCAGCTTTTTGGCTAGTTGCTTATAAAGGGTATATAAGTAATATGTTGAAATCAGAGGTTTATCGAAGTCCTCGTGATTGTTTAGTTGTGATTGTTTAGTTGTGATGGCTTCCCAAACAAAGTTTAACTTCTCGGCCTCAGTTAAAGTTTGTGACTTCTCTTTTTCATTGTCCTGAGTCTTTTTTAGAAAATTATATTATCCTCTTGGGCATGACTTCTTTCCATGAGTCTTCAGAGAATCGCGTGGGGTATTACAGGTGCCGGACATTTCCTGGACCGCAGTTATCAGGTCTTTAAGGAAATCAAGCTCAGAAACCCTGAAGTTTCCGTAAACACGTTTATTTCCAGGGCTGCAGAGGAAGTGCTGCGCATGTACGGGCTTGAGCAAAAGCTTGTTAAAATCTCCGGCGGAGACTACCTCGAAGAAATTTTCCGGGAAAGCGAACAGGGTTCTAGTTCTCCTAAAGTCGGACGCTTCGGTCTTGACCGATATGATGCCTTATTTGTCACGCCTGCAACCTCAAACACGGTTTCGAAAATCGCTTATGGAATTGCGGATTCCCTTGTTACCAATGCTGTTGCCCAGGCTGTAAAAGGAAGAGTACCTGTTTACGTCGTTCCCGTGGATATTGAAGGTTCAATCATATCCGAGATGCCCTATAATATTGACCGAAAACAGTGTAAGCATTGCGAGGACTGCCCTCCAAGAGAAAGCTGCCCTCAGGAAGCAATCACTACGAAAAACGGTTTCACAGACCAGATAGACCTTCTGAAGTGCAAAGGCTGTGGAATCTGCAAGGAACTCTGTCCCTATAAAGCAATTAAAGGAGGGCCTGTCGAAGTCCTGGTACGGGATGTGGACATGCGCAATGTTGAAACCGTAAAAAACTTGCAGGGAATTACAGTACTTGAAAGCCCTGAAAAAATTCTGGATCTCTTTTGAATAATTAATATTCAGTATTTTTTAGAGTTTGTAAGGAAGTTTGTACTGGTAGTTATGAGAAATAATTCAGATTTTGAAATATTTCACTCAATTACTCTTAACTGCCCGCTCTCAAGCAGTCCGCAGGTATCTGACATAAAACGGATTACAGCTTGATCATGTGAGATCAGGATATAACCTATATTCTTCTCGGTCTGAACATTTTTAAGCATGTGCAGGATCTGGGCCTGGACCGAGACGTCAAGAGCTGAAGTTGGCTCGTCAAGTATGATATACTCGGGTTCGAGCAGAAGGATTCGGCCGATGGCAAGGCGCTGGAGCTGGCCTCCTGAAAGCTGTGAAGGATAGCGAGAGAGCACTTCTTCTGAAAGGCCTATGGTTATAAGCATCTCTTTTGTTTTTGAAGCGTGTTCTATATTGGGAATTTTGAGAAGTTTCAGAACATCAAAAACTGAGCTTCCTATTCTTTTTCGAGGGTTAAACGCGCCAGTAGGGTCTTGAAACATTATCTGGACCTTGCGGCGAAAAGCCATATATTTGGTTTTTTTCATTTCGGAGAGCGACGAATCCTCATAGTACACAGTGCCGTATGTGGGCTTCTCAATCCCTGCAATAACTCTCCCCAGTGTGCTTTTTCCTTCTCCGGAAGGCCCCGTCAATCCAAAGGTCTCCCCTGGCCTGATTTCAAACGAAACATTCTGAAAAACACATCTTCCTTCGCTTAACAGGCCTGCTCCGTATATCTTTGATATGCTGTCTGCTCTCAGGGATATAGAAAACACCTCACAGCCTTTTCACCGGTTTCTTTAATTTCGGGATGAACCCGAATGCAGCGCTTTTCCCTTAAAGGGCATCTAGGATGGAACCTGCAGCCCGAAGGAAGGCTATTAAGAGGCGGAGAAAATCCGGGTATGGGAATAAAGCCCTTTTCAGGTAAGCTGTTGAGGAGACCTCTTGTGTAGGGATGTAGGGGATTCTCAAATAGACTTGAAGAATTAGCGAGTTCAACAATTTCCCCTGCATACATAACGGCAATTCTGTCTGCAAGCCTCCGCACAAAATCGAGGTCGTGGCTTATTAGAAGTAGGGCACTCTTACTTTCCATTTTCAGATTCTTAAGTTCAGCTTCCAGTTCAGTTATGCATTTTTTGTCAAGTCCTTTGCTGGGTTCGTCTGCTATAAGGAGTGCAGGGTTAAGTATTGTTGAAGCAGCAATCAAAAAGCGCTGGTTCATTCCTCCTGAACACCATGAAGGATAGTAGTTCATGCATTCAGAGAAGTTTACAAAACCCATACGTTTCAGAGCTAATGCGACTCTATAAAGAGCAGTTTTTTTCTTTTCCTTCTGGTGCACACACAGAGGTTCTACAAGCTGGTGTCCTATGGAATACACAGGGTTTAGGGCAAGAGAAGGGTTCTGAAAAATAATAGCAATTTCTCTTCCTCTTATCTTTGCCATTTCTTTTTCGTTCATCTCTGACAGACTTTTTCCCCTGAATTCTATGTTCCCTTTCACCCTTGACTCAGGAGGCAGGAGGTTCATAATTGCATGTGCGACGACAGATTTCCCGCATCCGGTCTCTCCTACAAGGGCCAGAGTTTCACTTTCTTTTATCGAGAACGAAATTCCCGAAAGTACGGTTACGGTTTCCATTCCCTGAAATGAGACCTCAAGGTCCCTTACTTCAAGCAACGTATTCCTTTCAAGTAATGTGTTCCTTTCAAGTAATGTGTTCCTTTCAAGTAATGTGTTCCTTTCAAGTAATGTGTTCCTTTCAAGTAATGTGTTCCTTTCAAGTAATGTGTTCCTTTCAAGTAATGTGTTCCTTTCAAGTAATGTGTTCCTGGGAAGGATTTTCATAGTGTATTTGCACCTTCTTTAAAGTGTTCTCCTTCCTTTGCTTCAAGCCCGAATCCTATTAGTGCGATAGACAGTACGCATAAGGTAATACAGATCCCCGGAGGCATATACCACCACCACATGTCTCGAATAAAACCGCCTTGAGAAAAAGCAAAAGAAAGCATCATTCCCCAGCTTTTCATGCTTAAATCACCAAGTCCCAGGAAAGAAAGAGATGCTTCAGAAATCATTGCCGAAGCAGTTGCCAGCATGAACTTTGGAAATAGGATGTGGATGATGTTTGGGAATATATCCGATTTCATAATGTGGTAAGAGGAAAAACCCATGCACTGGGCACTTTTTACGTAACCTGCTCCCCTTAGCTGTAAGGTCTTTGAACGGGTGACTCTGGCAGTGGATTCCCAGGAAAGAAGCCCTAGAATAGAGATCAGGATCCAGATGCTCGGCCGTAGAAACGCTCCCATGACTATGATAAGGGGGATTTTGGGGATAACAAGGACAACATCAGTAAAGCCCATTAACAGCTCATCAAGGGCTCCCCTGAAATAGCCTGCACAGAGACCTAATGCAGTCCCGATGAGAGTTGAGATCAGGGCTGCCATAAAACCTACTGTCATTGAGATCCGTGCCCCAAAAGCCAGTTCTGAAAGGATATCATTTCCTATGTCGTTTGTCCCTAGCAGGTGTTCTTCCGAAGGGGCTTCGTAGGGTATGAAACGTTCTTCCGGAGCATAAGGAGCAAAAACGGATGGGAAAAGCGCCATAAGAACAAAAAGTATAAAGAGGAAAACGCCTATCCGGTTGAACAGTCCCTGGAAACCTTTATGTTTTTGAAAAATCCAGTACGAAGTTTCTTCAGGAAATTCGAAGTTCGAGCCTTCGGATTTTTTTTCAGAAAAACCTTCAATGCCCGCTTCTTTCATGCAGGAATTATCGGTACAGTCAAACTGATTCATCCATGCTTCCTCCTCTTACTCTGGGGTCAATTAAGATATAAAGCAGGTCAGCAAACATATTTGCTAGCAGGGCAGTAAAGGCAATTACCAGAAATGCTCCTTGAAGCAGAGGGTAATCTTTTCCCATTATTGCATTGTATATCATGACCCCCATCCCGTTTAAGGAAAAAATGATTTCTATGAACAGTGCTCCGCTGAAGAGAAAACCGAAATCCAGGGCAAGCAGGGTAATTATCGGAAGAGAGGCATTTTTTATGATATGTCTGAAAAGTATATCGGTATTGTACAGGCCTTTTGCTCTGGCATACAGTGCGTAGAGCTGTTCCTTTTCCTGAATTACGCTTCCTCGCATGACCAGAAAGTTTCTGGATGCTGAAAACACAGACATTACACAGACAGGTAAGAAAAGGTGATGCAGCACACTTCCTATTTCAGGGGTATCATAAAAGCCTTTGGAGGGAAAGAGCCCCAGTTTAAAAGAAAAGATATAGAGAGTCAGGAGGGCAAGAAAGTAAGGTGGGATGCAGGAGAGTACCACAAAAGTGAAACTGGTGAAGTGACTCGCTTTTCTTTCCGGTTTCCATCCTGCAAGGGCACCGAGAAAACATCCAAGCAAGGTCCCAATAACCACTGACACTCCCACGAAAATCAGTGTCCAGCTCATCTTGTTCAGAAGGATCTCTGCTACAGGAGCATGGAGGTGATAGGAATATCCCAGGTCAAAGTGCAGGAGGTTTGAAGTATAGGAAATGAACTGCTCGGAAAAGGGCAGATTAAGCCCTAATTCCGCCCTCAGTTCTTCCATTACTTCTTCTGAAACATAAGCGTCTTCACCAATCAGGTTCTTTACCGGGTCTCCAGGCATGAGCCTTGGGAGGATAAAGTTGATGATGATTATCAGCACCAGTGAAGTAAAATATCTGGTTACTTTTCTTGCTATTTCTGACATCGTTCTTACTACTCTGTTCTTGCTGTCTCTAACATCTTCCTTATTTTTCCTACCTTATTCTTCTGTCTGATTTCTTCAGAGACTAATTTTTACGCCTTTCTTCAGAGACTAGTTTTTACGCCTCCACCTTCGTTACATTTGTAAAAGTATCCAGGTTATATATCCCGTAAAGGGGATCCGCGTACCAGCCTTCAAAATGCCTGTTAAAAGGAGTAACCGACTTGCTCCAGTAGAGGGGAATTGCAGGCAGATTATCTGCATAGTAGTCCTGTAACTCATATGCATACTTCTGGAGTTCGGCAGAATCAGTGGTAGCAAGGATATTATCGCAGAGCTGCAGGAACGCAGGATCTTCCAGATTATGCATAACTCCCTGGCCTGTCCGTCTGGAATCAAAATAGCCGCTTCCCCAACTTGAGTGCATAAGCATACCCCAGGGAGTGGAACGTGTTACTGTCAGGTCATAATTGTAACTGTCTTTAAGAGTGATCCAGGTGTCCGAATCCACAGTTTTGAGGTCTGCAGAAAGCCCAATCTGCTCAAAGTATTCATCGAGAAGTTCGCCTGTTCGGGCGTAATCAGGTCGGATGAGGATTTCAAGCTTTATATCTTTTCCATCTTTTCCTTCAAGTATTCCATTCCCGTTGCTGTCCGAGTATCCGGCTTTTTTCAGGATCTCTCTAGCTTTTTCGGGACTGTACTCCAGTTTTTCGGTTTCCTTATAATTCTCCATGGCTGATGGCACAAAGCCACTATTTGGAACTTCTCCATACCCCAGAGTTTCAAGCCTTGCAAGCTCTTCGTAATTTATGGAATCTGCCAGTGCTTCCCTGAATTTCGGGTCCGAAAACGGGGCTTTTTTCAAATTCGGGGCAAGGAAAACAAGCCCGACGTTAGTCTTTTCCAGAAAGTCGAAATTTCCTGTTTTTTCAAGCTGCTCAATACCGGAGTAAGGGTATGACCCTGCGTACTTGTAATAACTGTCAGCTTCCCCGTTTTTAAGAGCCAGAGTGGCAACGTCAACATTTGAGTAAAAATGGATTTCTACAGTTTCGAACTCAGGCATCTTTCCTTTCCAGTAGGGGTTCTTTTCAAAAATGAGTTTTCCGGCATTGAGGTCTATCAACTTGAGATAATAGGGTCCGCAGCCGACATAAGGGCCGTTGCTTGTGTATTCTACCGGGTTCTCTATTTTTTTCCACACATGAGCAGGGAGGATATCATAGGTTGCAAACTCCATATTGACTCGAGTGTAAGGCTTGTTAAACTTGAATGTCACGGAATTGTCGGCATCCGAAACCGTTGAATTTTCCAGGGTATCGTTGATCCAACTTGCCCAGGGGGTTTTTTCTCCGTAGTAACGGATTGAGAACTCAACATCTTCTGGTGTTACTTTTTCTCCATCGCTCCAGTAGAGGTCGTCTCTAATGTAGAAGGTCCATCGCGTGTTGTTTTCCGATACGCTATAATTTTCTGCGAGCTGCCCTACAATATGTCCTTCAGCATCCATTTTCATGAGTGGTGGGTTTGAAAGATGAGCAAAAATTCCCAGACTTGTATCTCCAACCAGGGATGCAGACTTTATTACATCCGGAGTTGCAATTTTCAGGACTGCTTGTTCAGGCTCAGCTGACTGTTGAATGTCTGCAGCACCGGTTTTGGGAATTTCTCCTGAGCTATGCAGTTTTCCTTCTTCCCCTGAGAAAAGGTTTTTTACGTATGTGATAAATCGGTTAAAAAATCCTTCGTCTGAAACTGGTTGATTGTTTTCGGTATCTTCCTGCCCTGCCGCTCCTGAAGAAAATATGGTTAAGCAAAAGGTAAGAACAAGTATTGCAAGGATAATCGTTCGCTTTAGTCTTGCTTTTAATTCCAGCCCCATTAGGTGTTTTATTTGTTTCATCTACTTCTTTCCCCTGTTTTGAGCTCTTATCATCCGGATTAAAACATATTTTGCAGATCCAAAATATTTTGCAGGTCCAACATATTTTACAGGTCCAACATATTTTACAGGTCCAAAATATCTTATATACCCAAAAATATTTTACAAGTCTAAACTATTTTATAGTTCTAAAATTGGTTCAGTCCTAAAATATTCTTACAAGTCCTAATTGATTATAGAATAACATAGTCATAACCGAATCAGATTCTTTTTTCACCGTAGTAAATTGTTAGCAGTAATGCCCAAGACTGTAATTAAAAATAATACGAATTCTGAATTTTTTATGCTACATAATCTAAACAATTTCATAATATAAACTTTTTGATATTTTCTTATCCGAAAAATAGACTGGGGAAAGCCCTTTTTATGTAGGCTAATTGGAGCTGTTACAAAAAAACTGAAAAATACGCTTTTACTTTCACTTCTCAATTTCAATCTGTCTTTCTATTTCCTTTGCCAGATTTTCTGCAGAATGAATGTAAAATGATGCAGGAAGCCCTGTATTTGAGATCATATAGAACAGGTTCATGGTTGTCCTGTTAAGACCAGGGAAACAGCTCAATAGGGTGCTTCTTGAGATTTTGACCATCGTATCCAGAGATTTTATTCCGGTAAGGTAATTTTCTGCGCTTCTGCTTTTCTGGCTTTTTTCAAAAATCAGATCTATCCAGGTATTCATTTCGTCGATCAGAAGCTCTCTGGTAAGGTCTTCAGGAACTATGTAACTTTTTCCTTTTGCTATATTTCTGAAAAACTCTTTGAAATTCTCTCCTTTCGCGAGAGTATATACCTTTCCCAGGCTGCCTGTATGGGTATCGGTTGTTGCGGCAATACCTTTGCCAAAGCTCTCAGCAAGAGCAATTGTAAGTTCGTTTTTCTGCTTGAGTTCGTGCATATTGTACTCCAGTACAGGGAAAAGTTTTGCTAGCCTTGGGACTGAAGACGGATTCGGGTCACTATGAAACTCAAACCAGAAAGGATGGTTGTAAATAAAAGGAAGTTTATTCCGCTTGAGGTATCTGATAAAGCTTCTCAGGTCATGTTCGATTTCCGCAATTTCCATAAGCTCAAAGAACTGTTCTCTGTCAAACTCGAAGATATTAATATGCAGTGAATGCCCTACAAATTCCGGATCATAGATATTTATTTCAACTCCAGGGACAAGTTTTTCACGGTTCCACCCTAGAATTTCGTATGCCTCAATGGTATCGTGATCTGTAAATGTCACGTAATCCATTCCCATCTTTAGAGCCTTCTCATAAAGGTTTTCCGGGTGCAGGTCTCTTACAGGAAGCACGTCAAAGGAACAGCTTGTATGAACGTGCAGGTCTGCCCGCCTCCAGCCTTCTTCCATAAGCTCAACTGCTTGTTCCGGAGTTATCAGTTTCTCCTCGTAGTTTCTTGGCCTTCTCCCCATAGGCATAAAACCTTGCAGTTTAATCTCATTTCAATTATTTTTATAAACTTTTTAATTTATCCCCAATATAGTATATCCTTTTTTTAGATTAAGGTTTTCCGAAAGAATTCCTGAAAACCTTTATGAAAAATATTTATAAAAATATTTTCATAAATATTTGTAGGAGAATTGTGGTAATAATTGTGGAAAATCATAAGAAAATTTGAGGATAGATCTCGGTGAGAAAACCAGATGACTGAAAAAAATATTCTGCATTTCCTTTAAAGAGATAAGTTCTTCACTTCCTATAAAAATCGTTGAGAAATTTCTACATAGCTCAAAAATTATCTGGATAAATATATGTCGAAATAATTTTAATTGATAACAACAGTCGATATATTTTAAACTAATGAAAGATATTCTATTATTATACACTATTTGGAGGTTTATTACGGGACTTGTTGGCAAACTTAAAAGAGCAGTTGAAGTCTTGAAAGAAGACGAGTCCGTAGAAAAGGGAAACGATTTTGAAAAGTATGTTGTGAACCTTTTCGACAACAAGTACTTTTCGATTGTGCAATGGAGCACAGATACTACGCGGAAGCACGACAGATTTGTGGAATCTGATGCCGGTCCAGATCTTATTGTCCGTTATCTACCGAAAGATGAGATTTTTTGCGTTGAGTGTAAGTTCAGATCCTGCCTGTTTGAGGGTAAACTACAGTGGTCCGATCCTCAACAATTAAAACGTTATCAGGGTTTTGCCAGGGAAAAGAAGCTTCCTTTCTTTGTTGTCATCGGATTTGGCGGAGATTCGTCCTATCCAGAAAGGATGTTCTGTATTCCACTTGAGGAAGCAAAGTATCCTGGGCTTTTTCCAGAAGCGTTTAAAAAATTCGAAAGAAACCCTTGCAAGCCTTTTTTCTGGAAAAATGGTGTATTGAAATAATCTGTAATAGATTTATATGTTATTTGAATCGGCATTCAGTTTCTCCCAAAAACGAATATCTACATTTTAAATTTTATAGATTTCTCTACTAATTTTATTTCTCCTTATTCATAACAATGGAAATCTTAATACTATTAATAACTCTTTTTGGAGGAGAGTATGAAACTTAAGTCCATTAACTCTTATACCGAAGAAGTAAACTGGGAGTAGGATTCCTTTTCTATCGGGCATAGAACGAACTGAAAAATCCAAGGCTGCTTATTAGCCGGATAAATAAATCCGGAGTGGGATGAGAACTTTCACATTATAGGCTCAGGGAATTTGTGAATATAAAACTGTTGTTAACAGATAAACAGAGGCTTTAAGGTACATATTGCTGATTATATTATACTAAATTTAAGGTAAGGGGGAATATATTGTCCGAGTTAGCTGAGCAGGATGTAATGTCCAGGTTAATCAGGCTGGAACAAAAAATGAATGACCTGGATAGGAGCGTGGATGCCCTGATAGACGAATTAGAGAGTCTGGAGGCTGTAGCTAGAGAATTAAAGTTGATGGAATCGGTAGATAAATTCGATAAATATATCGAGGAGGTAGGGCAAATCAAAGAAGACTTAAGCTGCAAATTATCGGATGAGATCGAAAATGAACAAATGAGGGAACTGGTAGAGGCAAGGATGAAAACTGTACCAGCAGATATCGAAACTCTAAAAAATGAATATAGTTCTGCTCGCGGTAAACTGGCAGAGCTCCGGGAAGAATTAAGAAAAAGCAGATCGAGTAAGTCGGATTAAGCACTCAGGAATTTCAGCAATTGAAGAAATTTTTCTGTAATAAAGGCTGAATGAAAGTACTGACGACTGAACTCAATTGTTCATACCTGAACAATTGTATAAGGATTTTTATCAAAAAAGTATAAAACGGAAAAAAGCCTTCATGCATTGATTTTAGTCTGGTAGTAGGCCACGCCTGAAGGTTGCAGGACATTATTTTTCAGGACAAAAAGGAAAGGAAAGAAAAAATGAAATTACTTTTCTAATCAGGGTGACTTCTTTCGTTTTAACACTAAAAACGTAAGGGCTACAGTCACAGATGCAAATATCCAAAATATAATGGTAAATGGATTTATTGCTTTTTTGAGCACGTTTATCTTATTTTTTAGCCATAGCAGGTTCACTTAGTCCAGCTCCACGAAATCTTTGGCTACGTAATCATAAATCTTTGGCTACGTAATTATATGTCTTATATTGAATACTAGTACCATTAGCAAGGTAGAATGTATTGATTTAGATCTTTCCGATAATAGAGCTGTATGAAAAGTCAGTAACCAAACGGTGTAAAATTATAATCGGTCTAAATATTCGTACATTCTTTCCGATTTTGCATCTTACACGTTCTTAAAGCAACACTAAATAACCACTTTTCGTACAGTATCTAAGTTGCAGGGTATTCTTTTTTCATGAAATTTTCGAACTTTGCTTAAATTTCTACCAATATTCATCTCTATTTATTTTGTCATCTGCTAATCTAACAACGCATATATCTTTCTATCGAAAGTTACTCAGATCTAAGGGTAATTCAATAATTAAATGAGCAATTTAATATAAGTATCATATCATTTAAAACTACAATGCTCAACATAATTCTAAAAAATGATAAGTTATGACAAAGTTCTGGCTTATGACAAAGTTCTGGCAATAGATATTCAGTTGATAGCCTCCTTACTTTTTGAGTATTTTTCTTCTATCTATACTTTTCCAAATTCGATTTTTCGGTATCAAGTAAGGAACTGAAGGTCTTATAAAACAGATAAACTTAATTGGAAATTAGTTAAGCTGGAAGGATAACAAGTTAAGCCAGCTTAACGAGATTGCATAAAAGCAAGTAGTTGACATTCAAAGTCTGCCCTACTTTCAAATCTTAATTATGGATAGTATTAATCAGCTTTTCAAGTTCATTTCTGTCAACTAAATCAATAAAATTCGCTTCAGCTAATTGTTTGGCAGAATCGGTAAAGTAGTTATTTGTAACTACCATGCCCTCAGTGCACTTGTAAAAACCTTTTGCAGCTACAACTTCCTGTACTGCACTATTTGAGACTTTACTCGAATATCGTTTAACCTGGACGGCGATTTTTGTTTTTCCTTTTGATGTTAGAATAAGATCTGCACCCTGATCACCTGAGAATGGAGTATGATAGACTGAATATCCTAAGTATTCATAAACACATTTCATAAATTCTTCAAATTTGTATCCGTCCATTTCATCAATTTCGGCTAATGTAGGTAGTACTGGTTTTGATGAATTTTGGGGAAGTCGTTTTACAATTCTATAAGGTAAGTGAATTAAAAAACTGAGAAATAGACATAATGATTTCAGTATATGCATTAATAAACTAAACAGCTGCCACATTACTTTCAGTAAGTGAATCAAGAAACTAAACAATAGCCTCATTGCTTTCAGTAAGTAAATTGGAAAACTAAACAACAGCTTTATTGATTTTAGAAAAAGATATAACAAAATCTTAAATGTTCCAGTAACAAAGCTGTGTTGTTTTCTTCGTTTTCCTCTCTTTGACATTTTCATCAATGTACTTCCTTCTGTTTTTAAGAGCCTACCGATAAGTTTGTGAGGTATGTTGAAAAATTACAATAAGCCTATGATATCAGGGTATTCATTCATATCAGAATATCATGCTGGTTTTTCATTCTGCTATTCTAAAAGTTACAGTAGATAACCACTTTTCGGATAGGTTTTAAATGAGGGATATTTTTTTCATGAAGTTTGAGAACTTCATTTAAATTTCAACCAAGATTTATCTTTGTATGACATTTGCATAATATGAAATTCTACAAATACCTATTTAGAGAAAGGTAATTCAAATCTGAAAGCAGTTTCTCAATTAAAAGAATGATTTAATATAAATATACTGTCGTTTGAAATGAAAGTACTCTACTTTATCTATTTTGATTATCTTTACCTATTTTGACTGTCTATTTTTTTTATGTACATTTTTGGTTATGCTCTGGTTATGTTTTAGTATGCTTTTCTAAACTAAATAATTCCAATATATTTCTGAAGATGTTAGAATAACTCAATTCCTTCCCTGAAAAATCTAATCGAGAGCCAGAATATAATCCGATGAGTATTACAACCCAACACACTAACATTTAAAATCAATAAATTACTATAAAATGTAATAAAATATAGGGAGGAATGAGAAGTGAAAACAATTCGGAAGACAGCAATTGCGTTGAGTCTTTCCCTGGCAATTGTTTTTTTAATTGCAGGAACAGCCACTGCGAGTTGTGTTTGTCCTGAACCCCCGATGACAGATATCGGATTAAAGCAAGTGCCATATAATATCAATGGTGTTTTTACAACCGTGTCGGGTATTTCCTACGACTCCGTATCCGGTGGATTTGTCACAAACAACTCCGGAGAAGTTTACAACGTCACTCAGTATGATCGGCTGTTTAAGATCGTGGAGAATAACTCCTGCTCTCCTTTGTTCTTTGTCATTGACGATAAACACGGTACGCATTTCTTCAGCCATATAAAGAATGGAAATGCAACATTGTTCCGAAGTGGTGTCATCGAGTCAAAAAATGTTTTTTCAACGGGAACTATCTCCAGTTCAGGTGGAGTTGTCATGGTGCAGACGGCTCTCGCAGTTCGTAACAGAACGACAGTTCCCACTGACAGTATAGCAAGCCCTAATCTCACCGGCAACTGGACGACTGCTCAGAATAGTGTTTACCAGATAAACAGCCAGGAAGGAAACGTGTTTTCCGGTAAAATTTTCGCAAACGGAAAAACAACATTCACACCATTTGCCGGATATATCGACGAGGTTGATGAGGACGGTACAGCCGATATTGTTATGCTCTGTGTGAAAGGCAACTTCATCTTAGGCGATGCCAACATAAGCACGCATAATATAACCATTCCCTATGTTCTCTATGCTGATGGCAGAATTTCATCTTCACCCCACGAGACTGAGTGGCCTGAGACTAATATGTCGTACAACGTTACCCAGAAATATGCCACAGTTCTGAATAGTTGCGGGATTACCAAAAATACCTCAAAACAGACCCTGTTGCTGTCGGTCACTGATGACAGTAAAGGCCAGTATAATCTGACCTCTGCTTCCGACAACATAACAGTCATAGGCATTGCCAAGGGAGACAATTCATTTATCGAGTATTCTCCAGAAACCGGACTTATCCGCGGTTTTGTTAAATGTAATAAAAAATATGATTTCCATGGAGGGTCTGATTTATCAGAAGCTTCGGTTCATAATTTGAAGCAGAAGAAAGGATAAGAATCAGAGGAACTCCTGGTAAAGCACCAGATCTGAAAAATTGATTTTAAGAAATTCCCTTTTTCAAGGGAATTTTTAGATTTAACTCTTTAAAGCCAGAAGAAGAAACATTGTTTAAGAATTAAACGCATATGAAACTCTTTGAGTAACAGGCACAAAGAAGTGGAAGTACTTTTCACCTTACCCTTTTTGACTATTGATTTTCTTCATTATCCTGGACAGTAGGGTTGTCTTGAGTTTGTTTTTTAAAATCGTCGCTAAATTAATCAGTAATTGTCATCAAAGGCTTAAACGTGATTAGGGGTAGAAAATGATAACGTCTTTAGATATCGAATATTGATTTTGATGAAAACTGGATTCTTCTTGCGAATTCAGATTTTCAATCAAAAAACATAAAAATTACTAGGATTTTGGACCAAAGTCTTTTCCACTCAACAAATATATAAACTCCCCAAAGTATCTTTTATCCATGACCCTTGAGCCCGTGCATATGCATAAGATCTCGGAGCTTGCAAAAAAGATTGACCGTTCGTTTGAATCTGAGGAGGTAAAAACGGCTTCGGATATCTATTCTTTGCTTGAGGAGCTAAGGCTTGATGGTAGGGTCATTCTTAAAGCTATAGACAGGCTCTTTCGTGGGATTGTAAGGACTCAACTGATGGCACAGGGAGATGACCCGTATCCGCTTACTTACGCCTGCGACAGCGGAAGTACAAACCCAAGGACTTATGACAGCGGGCTTTTTGTAGATTTCTGCCACTGCGGGCTGGCTGCAACGCCTACTAGCCTTGATATTCAGAGATTCAGAACAATCGTATGCGCTGCTTATTCTTCTTCCCATAGGATATCCATGCAGGCTACTCAAGGCTGGGAAACCTTCGATGAAGGATTTGGAAGGGCAAAGCTGGTTACAATCGCGCCCGATGAGTTAAAAAGAAAAGTTTCTGACATGGTCCACAGTTTTGCAATGTACCTGGCAGAATCCGAACATATTCTTTTCATGAAAGACAGGCTTGAACCTGAGAGTTTTTTCATAATGGACGGGCCGGTTTATCCAAAACAGTTAATGTACTGGATGGTACTGGATGACGAAGACGTAAGGGTCCGGCAGAACAACGACGCCCAAAAAATTCTCCAGAACTACATCGATATCATGGATCATTTCCTGAAAAACCGGCAGCCAGTGGTTGGTTTTGTAAAAAACCCTACTGACGTGCAGATCATGGACAGCGTCCGGAAAAAAAGGGAAGCTTTCGACCTGCCCTGGATGCTGGATTCACAGTTTTTCAGGAATCTGCTCTCCCTGGAAAAAGTTGACAATGCTTCAGGGCACAATGGAAAAAATTCTAAAAATAATGGGAAGAACGGCAAGCACAACGGCTCCAAAAATGATTATATTACTTACACTAACTGGTTTTTGCAGCCCAACAGGTTTTATGAAAAATTGCTTAACGGGACTTCGCCTCTTGCAGCCGCAGATCCGCTTCAGAAGGAACTCAGACATACTTTCCCGTCTGAAGATTATGCTCTTTGCTTTTTCATGCTTTATGTACCCTACAAAGACGTGGTTTTCAAGGTTGAGGCCCCGTATGGGCTTGTTAAAGACGACTCTCTCCGTATGCAAATTACCAAAAAAGTGCTCTTTGACCTTTCTTTGTATGGTTTTCCTCTTACCCTCACAAAAGCAGACCATCTGGCAAAAATCAGGAAAGTAGAGAGGGAAGAGATTGATAAATTCTTTGAAAATATGAGTCCCGATACTACTTATAATGACACCAGGTGGAATAAGATTAATGAAATATGAAAATGTCGACATTTTTACTTTTAACTCTTGCAAACCGAAAAAGGAGCAGGCTTCTGTGGATTCAGGAACTGAAGAGAATGCAGGTTCAAAGGAAAGCCCTGCTGAGCTAAAAAATGAAAGTCTTGCTGAGCTTGGAAATGACAGTCCTGATGAGATAAGTCCTGAAAACAGAAATATGAGCAAGACAGCAAATTCCATCGAAGATGCTCCCGATCTGGTCACATCTAATCTAGTCACCTCTATACTCACATCTGATACTGAGGAAACACTGCAACCCCCATTGTTCGAGGATATGAGGAAAGATTGTCTTGAGAATGTACCCGATTTAACCCCAACTAAATCTAGCATTGAATCTGATATCAAATCTGATATTGAATCTGATCTCGAATTTGACATTCTTTCAGGTCATGCCGAAGCAATTTTAAAATCTTCATCTCTATCTACGACCGCTCATGTGTCTAAGACTGCTTCTCTGCCCCTTTCAGACCTCTCTTTTGAATCCGAAGTTCTTGGGAGTTCCGGAAATAAAGCTTTTCCCTTTGAAGGCTTTGCCGGATGTGATGATAATGTATTGAAGGCTGCTCCGGTTTCAGAAGCTTTCGGGATTGTCACTACAGGCATAGAACCTCTTGAATTAACTCCTTCAGGAGCTGTAATTACCGGTTATATTACATCAGCTCGTCGAAGTGAGATAAGGCTAGGTACATACGTTGTTGTGCCTTACGAAAACAGAGAAAAACTCTTTGCCAGGGTAGGAAAACTTCAGTACAGGCAGGAGTTTATGGTAGACGACGCAACTGAAATTCACTCAAGGCGCATGCTCAGTGCTGGTGGAAACCCCGTAAATGAAGACGATTACAAGTTCCTTGCCTGTCTTGATCCACTCTGTATTCTGTACCGAAAGGCCGACGGCAAACTCACGCGGCGGATGGCAGACCGAATTCCTCACCCTAACACTCCTATTCTGCCTGTTACTGACAGGCTTGAAGTCCAGACAGGGCTTAATATTCCTGAAGAAGGAATCTTTCTCGGCCACTTGAGTGTAGGGGGTGAGCTTTTAAAAACTAATTCCGAACCAGAAACGGTTGCATATTACCTGAGAAACGACTATTCTATGGGCGACCCCCTTATTTTCAGACATATGCTTATTTGCGGAAGCACAGGTACAGGAAAAACATTCCTCTCAAAAAATATTCTTCGTCAGTTCCTGAGAGAAGACAACAGGTACAGGCTGCGAAGTTCTCCTGACAAGGCACGGAAAAACCCTTGCCTGGTAATTATGGATCCTCAGGATGAATATTCCCAGCTTTTTGAGGACAACGAGACCTTGACTGAGGACGATAAATTCCAGTTTGAATCCGAAAATGTAACTTATGGTCGAGTTCTCTCTACAAGGGCTTTCGTGGCGAAAGTTGACGGTCAAAGATACCCCGGGGATAAATCCAGAGCCGAGCAGATTGAATTTACAATTCCTTTTTCGCTTGTAGAACATAATTCCTGGCTTATTGCAGCAGCCGGAATGTCAGAACTCCAGTATATCGGGCTTGAAGTGCTTCTTGGAGATTTCTTCAAATCAAGCGTACCCCATACTTACCAGAATTTCGTCAACCATATTGATAATGAAGGTACACGTTCCTACTATGTTGACAGCGGAAAGCTGCATGAGTCTTCATATGACGGTATTGTAAGAAGAGTAAGAAACCCCTTCTTTTCGAAGGTCTTTGATCGGGATGCGACTTCAATTATTGACCTTGTGGAATAGATCTTCAAGCCAGGGCAGATTTCAGTCTTCCCGACTGAATATATAAGTGCCCCGAGAATCCGCGATCTCATAGTGCTCACAATCATGAGCCTGATCGTGGACAACAAACTAAATACAACGGGAAAGGAAGCTATTAAAGAAACTCCAATAATTCTCGCTCTGGATGAAGCTCATCGATATCTCTCAAATGCAAATGGAGAACACTCTCGCCTTATTATCTCACGTTTTGCAGATGCAGCTCGCCAGGGCCGAAAAGAAGGACTGGGGCTTTTCTTAATCACCCAGGACCCTCAGGATATCGATGATACGGTTTTCAAGCAAATAAATACGAAACTGATCCTTAATCTCAACAACGACGCAGCTATTACATCTTTGAAAGTTCCGAAGGAATATGAACGGAGAATTCCCTATCTCAAGAAAGGACAGATGATAATTCATTCTCCTGATAACAGTGATATTGTCGAGATAATCGGGCTATCAAACTGTGTAGTCCGGCATCGATGATCTTTATCGGTTTGACGATCAACAAATTTACTGAGAAAATTTGGCTGCTCAGGCAGGATTCAGGCACAATGAGAATCAACAACACGAAAGCCTGAAACTTCCTAAACTTAATCTGAATTAAACTTCCTAAACTTAATCTGAATTAGTTGTGAGGATGAGTTATTGAAAACAGTAAGTGAATAATCTATGTTGTAAAGTTTTAAATTAAGGGATAATCTATGTTTTTCCATAAAATAAAAAATATGTCTGTTCTCAAATCTGGTAAGATAAGGCAAAGATAATATTGTTGTCAGATTTGATAAAAATGATTCCCCCACTCCTTCAGCTCTTATTTTTTTCTCTTTTTTCAATTTAAGGGCTTACTTACTTTCAGCGTATATACCAGGTCTTGTATTTGTTGTCACTGTTATGTAATTTGTCTTCGTTATTGTACTGCTGCCTGCCGAATTGCTTACTGTAAATGTGATCTTATATTTTCCTGCCTGTAAATACTGATGTTTCGGATTCTTTTCTCTTGAAACTGTCCCGTCTCCAAAACTCCATTTGTATGCAGTTGGATTTCCTGAGCTCTTGTCAGTAAATGCAACAGTTAACGGGGCTTTTCCTGAAGTTGGATATGCAGAAAACGCAGCAGCAGGTTTTGATACTACTACTATATAATTTGTCTTTGTTACAGTGTTACTGCCGACAGCATTTGCTGCTGTAAGAGCCACAGTATAATTCCCTGCTTTGGAATACTTATGCTTTGGATTCTGCTGGACTGAAGTTGTTCCGTCTCCAAAACTCCATTTCCACTTTGTCGGTGTTCCTGTGCTTGTATCAGTAAAGGCAACTGTTAATGGCATTTTTCCTGAGGTCGGGGTAGCCGAAAACGCAGCAGAAGGTTTTGATACTACTAGTACATAATTTGTCTTTGTTACCATATTACTGCCGGCAGTATTTGCTGCTGTAAGAGCCACAGTATAATTCCCTGCTTTGGAATACTTATGAATCGGGTTCTGCTGGACTGAGGTTGTTCCGTCTCCAAAACTCCATTTCCACTTCGTCGGTGTTCCTGTGCTTGTATCAGTAAAGGCAACTGTTAATGGCACTTTTCCTGAGGTAGGAGATGCAGAAAAGTTTGCTACTGGAGAGCTTGAAGTGCTGCCAAACACTGCTTTGTATGCATTGACCAGTCCTGATCCATAGTCATTATCCTTTCCTGTAGATCCAAGATCCTTAGCTGTACTTTCTAGTTTCTTTTTTACCTCAGATGGCTTCATTGTAGGGTTCTTTTGAAGTATTAACGCTGCAGTTCCGGAAACATGCGGTGTTGCCATGGAAGTTCCGGATCCAGATGCATATCCATCACCTGGATATGTTGAAGGAACAGACACTCCAGGCGCAGAAACATCAGGTTTAATGTATGTCTGATCATTTAAAGTGACAGGACCCCGGCTGCTAAAGTATGCTATTGAATTGGAGGAATCTGTTGCACCGACAGTGACTGAATTGAGCTCATCACCTGGGCAGTTGATTGTGCCAGATCCATACAAACCATCATTACCAGCCGCTATAACAGGAACTATACCTGCTGCTACAACTTTGTTTATTGTAGTTGTAAATAATGAACTATGTTCTGAAGATCCCCCGCTATAACTTATAATATTGGCATTATTATTAACCGCCCACTCAAAGCCAAGAATACTGTCAGATAAATATCCAGAGCCTTCTGAATCAAACACTTTTGCTACAATCAGCTTAGTGCCTGGTGCAACTCCGGTTTGTATGCCATTAGCTCCGGTTCCTGAAATCGTTCCGGATACATGAGTGCCGTGTCCGTTGTCATCATATGCAGATGACTCTGAGCTTACATAGTCAATCCAGCCGACAACTTTCGGGTCGTTTGTACTGGAACTGTCATCAAGATCGTCAAGATCGGGGTGTGTCGCATCAATTCCTGTGTCCACGACAGCAACAGTTATTCCTTTCCCAGTTATACCCCGTTGCCATACTGCAGGCGCATCAATTTTATCGACTCCCCACGCATTTGTGGATGCTGCATTAGTCTGGGTAGTTAATGTCTTTATTTTTTCCAAAGAAGTTTCGGACCCTACCAGAGAGATAACATCATCAGGCTCGATTCTCGCAACATCAGATCTTTTGGCAAGAGAAGCTGCAACTCCAGGGGTTACTTTTACAGCAATAGCATTAATTAGTTTAATAGATTTTATTTCCTGTGCGTTGCTTTTTGATTTTTCACTCTCAAGAAACTTTACGAGATTTTTCTGTTCACTCTCTATTTGAGATTTTCCAGCAGCAGTATTAAATTTAATACTCTGATTTGGTAACTCTATAATTACCGGAACTTTCTCAGTTTCTGAGATTTCTCCAAGTTTAGAAGATAAACTCGTTGAGATCTTATCATTTGAACTTATACTGGAAGACGAGTTTGTATCTTCAGCCAGGGCGGTAAACGAAAATAAAGATACTAATAACGATGATATACATATGAAACATAACAGTTCAGAAATTGTTTTTCTTAAAGGCTTTCGGACATTTTTTTCCACTTATTCTCACTCCTTTCAAAGTTACTTCCTTTATTATTAAGGGACACGTTTTTCTGTAACCAAAATATTTGTGTTTTCCAGACCCTGCATTCAAAAGTATTGCAATAAACAAGCATCAAGTAACTAAATTTTTGTAACTAATATGCAGGCGTTCAACTCTATTAGGATGTAAAACCCTATAGAGATCTGGTTCTAAATATAAAATACTTATGAGGTTCAAAGGTCTAATATTTAATTTAATCTCGAAATATGCTTAAAAGAGGAATTACTACGAATATTAGTCGTATTAACTTCTTCAATAAACAGTAAATATAACTAACATTAAAAAAATTCAGAAAATAGAGAGAAAGTGAGATTGCTACTATCAAGGTTCCATGAGAAACTAAAAATTAGAATTTTGCATATTATAGGAACCAATAAGACTAATTAGAGTAGTTTTGCCGGAAAGTTAGAATCTAAAGCTAAATAATCCGAGAAAACTACTTTTATGGAAAGTTGGACAATTTATCTTATTTATTCACTAATAGGAAACGTATGAATCTGATTTTCTATAATCTGATTTTCTATGTTAGATAACGGAAATATCACTATTGCGGAGCAAAGTATTAATATTGACATTAATACTGTAATCAATATCAAAAATCTTACTTCAAAGCCAAATTTATTCATTTATCTGACATCTATAGAGTGTGGGGAAGACTTGGAACTTGTTCTGAAAAAAGGAATAAACCAGGAAGTTTCTTCCTAAAACAGAGTTGCCATGATGTTTTTTATTCAAGTTGAATAGTTACTTTTATATTTTCCTTTGAATATGAGTCACGACATATACGCAAATAAATAATTTGTCATCAAATTATTAAACAGTCAAAATATTGGAAAATAATCCAGACTCAAAATTATTTGAAAATTGCACTGTTAGAGAGTATGGGCATAAAAGTTATAAAGAATTAGAAAAGAGGAGTTTATGAAGTTCGGATTATCTGGAAAATACTTTTGAACTCTATAGTAAATACCTTAAGAAGGCATGACTAAGTTAGCTTTGCGTATATTTAAGCTTACTTAGTCCTGTCTCCTGGAAATAAAGGGGTAAAAATAATGTTTAAAAAGAAATTTAGAATAGGGACGCTAATTTTAGTAGTACTACTGATAAGCGTGGCATCTGTGCCGGCTGCAAATGCTGAAGAACCCCGTGAAGATGTAAATGGATCAGAAGCTAATCTGACCTCAGAGCAGCTCTTGTATATCTATAACGATCCAATTACAGAAAATAGCCCTTATTGGTACTTGCTTGCAGCAAATACGAATGAGAAACAAACCCTATTTCAGTACATTGACAATTGTAGCGTTTCCGATCAAGAAAAAATATCTATGAAACACTCTATGACAGACATATGGAGTCGATATCCTGATAATATTACAGAAGAAGACAATCAAACACTCGAATACATTGATACTACAGTGGGAGAATATCTTAGCAACAAGTATAGTATTTTTACAATTCAATGGAATGGAAAACAGTATAAAGATATGATATACCTTGCAGCAATGGACTGGAAAATAAAAGATACCTATGCGAATATTGCAAAGGATGCATCAGTTGTACCTGAATACTTGGAGTAATAGTCAGATCTGGCATTCTTATAATCACTAACTACGATCCAGAAGCAAAGCAAGGATCAGGTGCAGCTAACGCTTATACTTATGCAATACAAGCAAAAAGCTATTATGGTAAAAGACAACTCCAAAATGCATATACTTATCTTGGTTACTCAAGCCACTTTTTTGCAGATTTAAGTAATCCGTTGCACACAGGTCAAGCTTATCAACAAATTAAACCTAAAAACCGATGGATCCATTCTACTTATGAAGATTATGTGTCTAACAACTGGAATTCAGGCTATAAATTTAATAACAGTGTAAGTAGCGTTACTACCTATTATATAATAACAGACCCTTCAAAATCTGCAGTAAGCTTGGCAACTTATACTCATCAATATTCGAAGTATATATTTAATAAAATATACTATAACCCAACGAAATTTAAATCAGATTCTAATCTTATTAAGTATACGCGGAATTGCTGATTGCTGGTGAAAAATTTAACAGTGGGCTTGTGAAATATATGAGAAGTTAAGCTTTTCAATATTTTTAAATGGGAATTTCAGAAAATGTGATAAGTAACATAAATTTAAATGTATCTCTTCACGTTTCATCAAGGAGAAAATGACTCATTTTATATCCAATTCTCCTCGAAAAGAGGAAATTGTAGCCTTAACAAGGCTACCTGAATAGTTACATAATAAACATGGGCTCTTCATCGTTTTGTGTGGCTATCCTCACAATGTCTTCATAAAAACCAATGCGGTCTTGAATTGAAAATCATCTGATCTATAGGAAATGACGAAGAGCCATAAACATTTCCCTACTACTTTATCTTGATTTTTTTCTTTTTCAAATTAAGTGTTTACTTACTTTCAGCGTATATACCAGGTCTTGTATTTGTTGTCACTGTTATGTATTTTGTCTTCGTTATAGTACTGCTGCCTGCTGCATTGCTTACTGTAAATGTGATCTTATATTTTCCTGCCTGTAAATACTGATGTTTTGGATTCTTTTCTCTTGAAATTGTCCCGTCTCCAAAACTCCATTTGTATGCCGTGGGGTTTCCTGAGCTCTTGTCAGTAAATGCAACAGTTAACGGGGTTTTTCCTGAAGTTGGATATGCAGAAAATGCAGCAGCAGGTTTTGATACTACTACTATATAATTTGTCTTTGTTACCGTGTTACTGCCTACGGCATTTGCTGCTGTAAGAGCCACAGTATAATTTCCTGCTTTGGAATACTTATGCTTTGGATTCTGCTGGACTGAAGTTGTTCCGTCCCCAAAACTCCATTTCCATTTTGTCGGTGTTCCTGTGCTTGTATCAGTAAAGGCAACTGTTAATGGCACTTTTCCTGAGGTAGGAGTAGCCGAAAACGCGGCAATCGGTTTTTGTGCAGGTGTTTTCACAATTATATGGTTCTTTATTGTTTTCGTACTTGTTCCTGCTGCACTTTTTACTGTTAAACTGACAGTGTAATTTCCGGCTTTACTGTACGTGTATGCAGGATTCTTTGCTGTTGAAGTTTTTCCATCTCCAAAGCTCCATTTCCATGAAGTTGGTGTTCCTGTACTTTTATCTATAAAATTAACTTTCAGCGGAATGTTTCCTGAAGTTCGGGATACAGAGAAATCAGCTGTTGGTGATTTTTCATTTTCTAGAGTCAGAAGGTATATACCACGTTCTCCTCCTCTATCAGACCAAAAAGCAATTTTTTTGCCATCTGGACTCCATACCGGAAACGAATCCTTTGCTGAACCTGATGTTAACTGAACTTTGTTTTTTCCATTGGCATCCATAATCCATATATCTTCACTTCCAGCTCTGTTTGACACATATATAATTTTTTTACCATCAGGTGAATACATAGGATAGTTATCTTTTGCCGAATCTGAAGTGAGTTGAGTTTTACCGGTTCCGTCAGCTTTTATCCTAGATTCGGCAGGTAAACATATAAGTTAATATAATTATTCTCACATCTTTT
>NZ_LMVP01000023.1 GCF_002287235.1 Methanosarcina spelaei | reverse complement strand
TGGATCAAAAAAGAATAACAGGAGAAGGAAGTGAAGCCTGAACCGATGACCAATGAACAGGACTTAAATGAACTAATTTTAATCAAATCAGGTATAACCAAATCAGGTATAACCAAATCAGGTATAACCGAGTCAGGTATAACCGAATCAGACTTTAAGTTTTAGATCATACTTTGGAATTTAAACTTAACCCTATAACTCAGTAGAGGATTTATATTGGTCCTTGTTTCACTTTTCACTACACAATCTTATATGTTAGGTATTTTGAAGAGAAAAAGTCTTCAAAGACTTACTTTTCCAAATAAAACTTTTTTGTAACTTTTAATTTTCATTTCTATTCTTTAATATTTGTTTAAATCAACAATTTTATATGCATCCTTTTAAAAAATAATTCTGTAAATTCCTGGATTGATATGTGGGTTAAAATGACAAAAATTCGAACTTTCAGACAGATATGCTTTTTTGCAATTTTTCTGGTTTTGGTTCTTATCTCAGAGACCGGAGCAGTAGAAAACACTTATGTTTCCCCAGGAGAATCGATTCAGGAAGCAGTAGATAATGCTTTTCCGGGTGACACTATTCTTGTGAAGCCCGGAGAATATAATGAAAGCATTCAAATCGATCAGGATAACCTGACAATAATCTCGTACTCAAAAAATTCTTACGATACGGTTATTACCGGAAAGAATAGGGAGAGCAATGTATTCAAGGTAGTTGCCAGCAATGTGACAATCAGCGGTTTCTCAATAACCGACAGTAAATATGGAATTTACCTGAATGGCGCTCAAAACTGTGTTATAAACAACAACATTATCTCGGGGAATGATATCGGGATCTGTCTGTTTAAGTCAGAAAACAATACCCTGAGTAATAATACCGTATCTTCAAACGCCGATTGCGGAATCAAGTTGTCTGCCTCTTCAAGCAATACGATATATAACAATTTCTTCAATAATACAAATAATGCCAGAGACAGTAAACTCAATACTTGGAACCGGATCTCAGGTAACTGCTGGAGTGATTACACAGGTCAGGACGAGGACGGAGATGGTATAGGCGATACTGCATATGCCGTAAATCGCCTCACAAAGAGTATGGACTACAGGCCATTAATGAATTTCATTCCGGAACTTCCCGTGATGCCAGAAGCAATTTTTACTTCCAATGTGACAGTAGGATACGCGCCTCTTACGGTTGAGTTTACGGAAATCTCAGAAAACGCCAGCTCACTGTTATGGAGCCTTGGAAACCTGGAAGTTTCGACCTCTACGGACTTTTCGCATACTTTTGTCAACGAAGGTAATAATACAGTTACCCTGAATGTCACGAACGAGAATGGCAGTGATTCGGCCAACGTGGTTATTAATGTTTTGAAAGCTCCGGACCCTTCAGTTCCAATATTTCCCGAGGCTAAGTTTGGTACCAATGTGACAATCGGGCATGTTCCGCTTACTATCCAGTTTTTTGATCTTTCCAGGAATGCAGCCTCGTTTTCATGGAACTTTGGAGATGGAAAGAAGTCTTGCTGCCCGGAACCAAAACATACCTTCTGCTGTCCAGGAAATTATACAGTTTCCCTTACTGCAAAGAATGATAATGGCAGTTCCTCAGCCTGCGTTGTTATTCAGGTCCTGAAGTCAATAAACCATTCCTCTATCGAAAACACTGTCAGTCCGGAAGATGCCTCACACGTTGTTAATTCGGAAGATACCGGAGACTCAGGCTCAAGTCGCAGAAACGAGGGTGACCGTACCAGAGGATTTCTGAACAGGAAAAGTCTTGAGTCTGTTGAGAACTTCGTCCTGTCTTTTACTGGAACCCAACCGCTTGCGGAAGTGGAACCACAGGTAGAG
Source organism: Methanosarcina spelaei (assembly GCF_002287235.1). Taxonomy (GTDB): domain Archaea; phylum Halobacteriota; class Methanosarcinia; order Methanosarcinales; family Methanosarcinaceae; genus Methanosarcina; species Methanosarcina spelaei. The sequence goes on along the minus strand of NZ_LMVP01000023.1, from coordinate 13,678 downwards.
CACAAAATTCTCAGACTTGCTGATACTATTAAAAACCTTACAGAAGACTCAGTATCCAGAAGTAAAGTAAGAAATATTTCTATGCGTACTATATTTTTCGGATTCCTTGTAATAGCTCTGGGACTCTCCACGTTTAAAAGAGGCAGAAAATAAGTTAATACTCACAGTTATGTTCGCAGTTAATACTGAAGGAAAAAACTTTTCTCAATTGAAAAATAGTCTCTTAAGTGAAGTTTCCAATCTCGCTTCCACTTTGTTTATAGGGTCCTGATTTCTGGTGGAAGATTCAGTAAATGCTTACTCCTTTGACTGAGGGAAGTTCGAGGATTTTGTCAACGAGTTCTCCAGGCACTTTCTTGTCGGTAATGATTGTAAGCCTTGGATTATCAGTTAGATAAGGATCATCCGAAACAGCCTGGCGGATGCTTACTTTGCTTCCTGAGATCAGGCCTGCAACCTCAGCAAGAATGCCCACGTCAGCGGCATCTTCAGGAATAATAATAATTACTCCCAGGCCAAGCGAAGGAGCTACGTCTTTGAGGAAAGGGATAGAGTGAACATTTTTAAAAATTCTGCTTAGAAGCTCATCTGAAATAATGGTTTTTGTAGTTGCGTCAACTACTCGCCGGTCAACGCCTGCTTCTTTTGCAAGCTGGGTATGCGCAATCTCAATGCTTCCTGAGGTGACTTTCCCTTCTTCATTTACCTGAAACCCGCGTTCAAAAAGCAACTTAAGCACTTTTGCCTGCGCAGGGTATTTTTCAAACTTTTTAAGTAATGTCTGCCACATATAAACTTAAGTTTAAACCGGGTTCCCTGATATATAGTTTCTTATTACGATCCATTATCAGTATAGTAAAGGGTCTTCAGGGTGAGATTTCCGAATATTCATGGCGTCATTTGCAGCTTGCGTTAGTTTGATGTACCAGCAGGGCACGAGTATTCGCATGGAAGCTCCCAGCACAGGCAATAAGCCAAAGTCAGAAAAAACAAGTTATCAGCGCCTTCTTATTGCCGCTCTCAAGAAAGAAATGGAAATAGCTCGCAAACTTGACCCTGAAAAACTTGCATCTGAAATCCGGAAAATCGGTTTCTCATGCCAGCACTGTGGAAAATGCTGCAGGCAAGCTTTTGGAGATAATAGGGTAGCTGTAATTCCTTCCGAAGTTGAAAGAATCCAGGAGTATACAGGTCTCTCAAAATTGGAGATTGCAGGACCGTTTGTGATTGAGGACCCTATCCAGGATGGAATAGGGAAGTCTGAAGAAGAATGTCCGGAAACTTCATTAATAGAATCGGAGGAAAACGAAGAGTATTTTTCTCCTGACCTTCTCGAATCTCTTGAGGACTGTATCGATTGTGAGGGCAAGGTTCACGCCTTTGGATGGATCCTCAGGCGGAAGAGGAACGGAGACTGTACTTTTCTTGAAAGAGATACGTACAAATGTCAGATCTATCCAGTGCGCCCTATGCTCTGTAGTACTTATCCTTTTTATATAGAAGGGCTCAGACTACAGACCTGCGAATGTGAAGGTCTTGGATCTCCGATCTCTATAGAAGACAGTCGAAAACTAGCAGAAGATATTCTCTTTAGATATATTTCTGAACTTGAGGACACACTTGGTCTGTATGAGAATTTCGTGGACTTCATAAGAGGGGAAAAGGGCCTCGAACTTGCAAAAAAGAGTCAGGAGAATGGCACATTTACCTGCATAGTTCACGACAGCAAAGGAAGTACTGAAATTAGTGGTTAAAGGTGAATTAGCAAACCTTCAAACTTTACTGGTTAAAATGCTCTTATTTTAACTAACTCCGTTTTTAAATAAGCTTGAAAGATTTTTTAGTTTTTGCCTGCCTGCATCATCAATTAAATTTATTTATTAGAAAGAGCCAGTTACTCCCATGACCGGGATGTCTGGTAATGAAAATCGTCCGATGACCGTTTCGGAAAAGATCTTTTCGAAGGCCTCCGGAAGTTCCGTAAAAGCCGGGGATTTCGTACTGGCAAATATAGACCTGGCAATGACTCACGACATTACAGGTCCGCTAGCAGTCAAAGGCTTTTACGAGATAATGAAGGATAGAGAAGAGAAAAAAGTATGGGATCCCAAGAAAGTAGTGATTGTATTTGATCACCAGGTTCCTGCAGATTCTATTAACGCCACAGCAAATCATATTATGCTTCGAGAGTTTGCTGCAGAACAGGGCATTTTAAATTATGACGTATATGAAGGAGTTTGCCATCAGGTTCTTCCCGAAAAAGGACACGTGCTACCAGGAAACCTTATAGTTGGCTCCGACTCTCATACTTGTGCTTATGGTGCTCTGGGGGCATTTTCTACAGGTATAGGGTCTACTGATATGGCTGCCGTTTTTGCCACTGGCAAACTCTGGTTCAGGGTACCCGAGACTTTCCGTTTTGAAGTAGAAGGCAACCTTCCAAAACACGTTTACTCAAAAGACCTTATCCTTCACCTCATTGGCGATGTAGGGGTAGAAGGTGCCAGGTATATGGCAGCCGAGTTTGGAGGCTCAACAATCCACTCCCTTTCGATTCCAGAACGTATGACTATGTCCAATATGGCAATTGAAATGGGAGGAAAAGCAGGAATCATCGAAGCTGATGAAGTGACTGCAAACTACCTCAAAGAGCGGATTCTTTATTACGAGTTTGATCCATACTGGAAATCCGATGAAGATGCAACATACGTAGGAATCAGGCACTATGATATATCTGACCTGGAGCCTCAGGTAGCCTGCCCTCACCATGTGGATAACGTAAAACCCGTAACCGAGGTAGAGGGAACGAAACTTGACCAGATCTTTGTAGGTTCCTGCACGAACGGCAGATTCGAAGATATTAAACTCATGGCTGATATTATGGGCGACGAGCCAGTAGCTAAGGGCGTTCGCTTGCTTGTAGTTCCTGCTTCAAGGACTGAGTACATGAAACTCTTGAAAGCCGGGTATATAGAAAAACTCATGAATGCGGGTGCAATCGTCGAATCACCGTGCTGCGGTCCCTGTATGGGTGGCTCTTTCGGCTTGCTTGGTGCAGGAGAAGTGGGCCTTGCAACCTCGAACCGTAATTTCAAGGGCAGAGAAGGAAGTCCAGAATCTTTTGTATATCTGTCTTCCCCTGCAACTGCAGGAGCATCAGCTCTTATCGGAGAAATCACTGATCCAAGGAAAGTTTGAAAATCTCCTGTTTTTACTTTTTTGGATATTTTTTTCTCTATTTGAATTTTTAAAAATGTTTCCGTGTTAATTAAACAGGTGTTAAAATGCCGGATGCTGACCTATCAATCTTGAACAGGGTATATGACATCATACTGGATCGAAAACAGAACTATGACGAGCGCTCATATGTCTGCAAGCTTTTGAACCATCGTAAAGGTATGAACAAGATTCTTGAAAAAGTAGGCGAGGAGTCAATTGAAACAATCCTCGCAGTCAGGAATGAAAACCATGCAGAGATCGTTTCTGAAAGTTCAGACCTTATTTTCCATCTTCTGGTAATGCTTGCAGCAAACAATGTTACCCTTGATGAAATCGCAGCCGAGCTAATTGCCCGACATGAAATCATGAAAAGGGATTGAAGACCTGGGAGGTCTTTACCTCCTGGTTTGAGAGTCTGGATAGTCCGATATTTTTACATATCAAACTTTTCAGCCATTTATACTGACATCTTTCTGCTCTTTCAAAGAGCCGCAAAAAACCTTAATTTTTCAGTAAACTGCCAGTTCGTTCAGGACATCCGTTTTTGACAGTGTCCCTTTAGGTACGCCATTAATAGTTACGATAAGCCTGCCTACATTGTACTTGTGGAAAAGTTTTACCACATCGTAGAGTTGCATATCTCCATCGACCGTGATAAGTTCTTTTGTCATAATGTCTTTGACTTTTACATTGGGTTTTCCCTGAGCAATTGCGTGGGCAATATCGGTATAAGTAATGATTCCTATGATTTTTCCTTTATCTTCTACAGGGGCTCCGTGAACGTTGTTCCGGATAAAAAGTCTCGTTGCCTCCTGGATACTTGCGTTCAGGTTCACAAGTAAAGGAGGATACTTCATATAATGTTTGACATGCTTTTTAGGTAGAGAAATCATTTCTGTTATATTGAACAGAATTGAATTGTTGGTGTCATCCCTTCCTGTGACTTCTCCACGGATTATCAGGCGGTTTACAGGAGTGGGGCCTACCTGAAGCTTATCGTCCATCACGAAGTCTTTTGTGTTTCCTATTACGCGGACGACTCCGCTGCAAGCATCAGGATTCCTAACCGTAGTAAAACTAATATCAGCAGCTGTAGCCCCATTAACTAAAGCATTGTTTCTATAAAGAGGAACCACGGATTCATTTTTCAGTTGTTGGATTCTTAATGCGTCATAAGCTGCTCCTGTGGGTTTATAGCCTCCCTTTGGTCCGGGCACTCCCTCTACAAGCCCAAGGGCCTTCAATAGCTGCATCTGATTGCGGATAGTTCCAGGATTACGCTTGATTACCTCGGCTATTTCCTCTCCTTTGATTGCCCGGTCCTTTTGCCGCTGAAGGTTGATTAATGAAATAATAATGTCTTTTTGAATCGGAGTAAGTTCCATACTACCACCATTAATTTCATATACCTTTATAAGAATGATGTACAAAATTGATATCTAGGAACGTAAGTCAACGCATATATTTACCATAATTAATGATTATAAATCTTATTACAAATTACTATTACAAATATAAATACAGTCCGGTTCTGCTTTAAATATCTACCTGATTTTTCACTTTATATTAGAGTTTATCACCAGAATTTGTAGTTATAAATTCAAAACCGAGCAATAAATCCCCTCTCAGGGAATCGTCTTCAGGAATCTCTGCGAGACTCTCGCTTGCGGATTTATTTTGTTGAAATTCTTCATTTATAATAACGTTTATATAACTTAGTAGAGTCCCCAGAGGGTTAGAACATAATGATCTTTGAGAAAATCCACACCGTTCCCACTTCCCAGGAATTAATCAATAAAGCCTTTAAGCGGTCAGCGCGAGCTATGTCCGGGAAAACCATAGAAGACAGGGAAAGCCGATTCAGGGCCAATGAGTCCATGCTACTGACAGCCGCAAATATTCTGACGGATAATCTTGCAAACATAGTCAGGCGGTTCCCAAGTTTTGAACACTTACCCAGATTTTATTATGAACTCACGGACATCCTTGTAGGCGTAGAAAAACTCAAGATGTCACTTGCGTCCGTGGACTGGGCCAGCAGGAAGATCCATGAGATTTCAAGAAACTATGTTGGGAAAATTAGAAATTCGGATCTTCCGGAGCCTGTCCGAAAAGAAGCATTTGGGAGGCTTGCTTCGATTATCAAGTCAATTAACAAAGATCTTCTATTCCTAAACGAAGCCCGAAACATCTTGCGGAAACTTCCTGATGTGCAGGACGAGCCCACAATTGTAATTGCTGGCTACCCCAATGTAGGAAAGTCAAGTTTCGTCTCAAAAATTACAGGAGCAAGCCCTGAAATCGCCCCATATCCATTTACAACAAAAGGCGTAACAATCGGGCATTTCATGCGAGATGGTGTGCGTTACCAGGTTATGGATACTCCTGGGCTTCTTGACCGCCCGATGTCCGAGAGAAACGACATAGAAAAGCAGGCTATCACCGCGATTCATTACCTTGACGCAGTTGTGATGTTTATGATTGACCCCAGTGAAAGCTGTGGATACGAAATAGGAGCCCAGGAACATTTACTTGCGGAAATTCGTGAGAACTTCAAACTTCCCCTGCTTGTAGTTGCAAACAAGTCTGACAGATCAGAGTTCAAGAAACTGAATGACGTGGACTTTAATATTTCCACAGTTACCGGGGAAGGAATTGAAGACGTAATGGACAGGCTTATTCAAATGATTAAAGAAAAACGCCTTTCCTCTTCTTCAGAAGAGACGGACATCGAGCCTGCGATCTAACCCGATATAAAATCGGCAAAGTTGCCGCCTGAACTTATACCACCCGAGTTCTCTACCCAAGTTTTCTACCCAAGTTTTCTACCCAAGTTCTCTACCCAAGTTCTCTACCCAAGTTCCGTCACCCGAGTCCCGTCTCGGGAGGACGGGGCCCTTTTCGCTCAGGTAGTTCGCTCAAGCGGGTTGAATTATAATTAAGATACTTAGTGAGCTAAAAGGGGCTAAATTATGAACAAGAGTAAATGTTTTAGTTCTTTCATACGGACTCATTTACCCTGGTTTTTAGTCTAAAACGGGTTGTGTTCGTTGTTAAAATGGTAATAAAATTGATTGACTTAAAACCCCAAAAATGGGGAACTCTTTCGTCTTTAACGCTCGCGCTGAAGTGAAAAAACTTAACTTACAAGGCGAACTTTTAACTTATGAGTTCAATTTTTAATATAACGTAATCTCTTAGCCGTTAAATTAGGACTTAAGAATTAATCGGACGATTATGGCATTAGGCTTCTCTGGAAACAAAGATGAATGTTAAATTAGGACTTAAGAATTAATCGGACGATTATGGCATTACGTTTCCACAAAGTGTAAAAAATGGAGATAATGCCATTCCGCGTCTTCCTAAATTTTTAATTAACATATTTAAAGATCGAGCTGCTAGACACTTTAGTAAGGTGTTTGAGTCACCATAATATCCACACCAGATATCAGCTTGGAAGTTCTGACTCTGCAAAACATTTCTTAACTGGTATATATCCATCAAATGCTCTGCCCAGTTCCCTGTGTAAGGATCACAGGTGTTTGAGGGATATTGGGGATATTTTTGCTTTAAAGTAACGGTTCCACTGGTTGAAAATTCATTTACTGCTTTTTTAATATCATATTCGATCAGCCCTTTGGTAGCAGTGACTAAGTAATCAACCTGATCCTCGGAGAGGTCCGGGTTTAGATCTTTTATCAACTTTCTTCTTATTTTAGAATATGCTTCAAGGGGATCTCTTTTTTTACTACCAAATTTCTGTTCTCGATCTAAGAGTTCGCACCTATAATGATTTTTTACGAGTTTTCTCTTGATAACAGGATTATAAGGGTTTGCGCCGGAAGAAAAAAATACTCTTAAATTAGTGTCTGAAATCATAGGTATTTTCTTCAGGAACTCTTCTATATCATAGATATGTTCTATAACATCGTAGTTGGCTACTGTGTTGCATTTAATCGATTTTTCTTTTAAAAAATCGATTACGTCGTTAACATCCCCTGGAATATAATAGTCAGCTTGATCTCCGATAGCTTTCCCTATTATTTCTGCGTCTCTGGCAGAGATATTGTAAATGTCGTTATAAATAACCGTTCCAATCTTGCATTCTTTTGCGAGGAGGGATAACATACCTGAGCCTCCCCCATAATCTAAGAAAACAAGTTTGTTTAAGGGTATGTCTATTTTTGTTATCGACCATGCAAGTATGTATGCATATTTTTGCAAATTTGAACGTAAATTTCTTAGTAAAGATCCAAAGTATCTTTTGTTATAATCTGAGATGTCCAAAGATTCTAGATCGATTTTTTTAAGCTTGTAGTGCAGACGACCTGCGGCTTCATTGACCATTTTTACTGTTGATTTGTCATCAGGCAAGTTGCAGAATTTGAACATATACTCCATAAACTATGACTTCCCCTCTATATTTCAGACCGAATTGTACTTAGATTTCCAAGATTTAATTTTCATATAAGTCTCTGATACACAACTTTGTTAAATATATTATATTTTAGATTTATTATTAAAAATTGGGCTATGGATCTAATTGCACATTAATGTTTCTATTTCATTTTAAGTATTTCAAGATTTAAATTATTTTCCTTATTATTTGACTCTGTTCCAAAATCCAGTGATTTTTGCATTTTTGATAGAAAATCTGAATTAGCAAGAAGAATCCAGTTTTTATCAAAATCAATATTCGCTATCTAAAGACTTGAATCATTAAGTTGTATTACACGGATGGTGACCATTTACAAAATCTAGTGATTTTGAATTTTACATCCATCACTAGATTTTGGTACTGAGTCTATTATTTAGACAAGAGAAACTAAATTAAAATATATTTATTTATATTTATATCGAATCCTCCAGAATAGATAGATAACGGCCTCATAACTTGAAAAACTGTAATTTATTATTTGAGAAAAGGCCTTTTGAAGAGTCTCTTTGATCGAAACAATCTTTCATTTGGAGGGCTGTTTTAGGATTAAAGTTATTTTTTCAAGTGAACCGCAGATCAAGGAGAGCTGTTAGAAAATGCCTTCCAAAGGCGAAGAAAGAAATTTTCCTTATTCAGTTTAGTTTAAGTGTATTTTCCCCATTGGCGGTCTGCTTTAGTCTCCTTCGAATGCGTTTGTAAAGTATTGAGGAAAAATATCTTTCATTAACATGTTCAGTCCACAATAAAAATTGATTAAGAAGCGTTTTATATAATCATACCAGTAAATATATATACATAAAATTACAGGTGGAATTCATATGACTCACGACGATTATATGCTAATCCTGGGATCAAACATCTATGCAGACCAGGCATATATGGTGTCATATCAGACAGATAAAGAAACCGGGGACAGGACACACTTGTTTACTCTGGAAAATACTGATGGCAACCTTACTCTGACAACCGAGATCAGGGATGAAAACTCAGAAATAATAGCGAAAATCGACAGAAACGAGCTTACTCAAATTAACAAAAAATTTGATGTGCAGGGAGAAATCGAAAAAGAAAATGGCCTCATGTTAACAAAAAGAGAAAACGGTGATGTTATTTTCAATGCTAAAATCATAGAAGATGGATACGTAGCAGTGAGTGGAATTTTCTATGTAGGAGGCAAGAAAATTCGTGTAACTGACCGTACTGTGGAAATAAATGATATTCCCAGGCAAACCATAAATGGTGTAAACGTGCACGATACTTTTTTTGTTGGAAACTACGATATCACATTAACCGATGACGGATTAAGGTTCTAAGATTGATAGATAGCACTTGCAATTTAAAAGAATAAAACTTTTAAGAACAAAGTTTTTTAAGAATAAAATTTTAGAACAAAGTTTTTCAGAACAAAATTTTTAGAACAAAATTTTTAGAACAAAGTTTTTCAGAACAAAATTTTAAAATAAAATTTTTAAGGATAAAATCTTTTTTAATATTCAGTTAGACTGAGATATATTTTTCCTGCTATCGGTCTGCTGGAATCTTCCCTGAGTATGTTTTTCCAAGAAAAAAGGGCCAAAAAATCATCTTTTTCGAAGATTTATAAAAAACTCTTTCAAGGGTATTTTTTACTCTAAGTGATCTCTTCTTTTTGGGAAGGATTTTTCTGGTTTAAGTGAATTGTTCTTTCGCAACCAGATCAATTAAATAATGAGCTTTCCCAAAACTCAGAATCGTGTCCTTAAATCTCTGATTTTGGATAGCCAATGACCTTACGGTTAGGAAGTGATTCTGAATATTTTATTAATGTGAATAAAAATTGATTTTTGAGTGAACTTGTACTCAAACACCTTTAAATTACTGACATTACAATTAATTTTATGAAAAATCATTTAATTTTAAATATGAAGGTTATAAATAGAATAAAACAGGAAATCGGATGCTGAGTGATGACAAAAATGAAATACATAATTGCGATGATAAGGCCAGAAAAGCTTGACAACGTCAAAAAAGAGCTTCAGAAAATTGGGGCACACGGACTGACAGTTTCATCTGTTTCTGGATATGGTGCCCAAGGAGGACATCTGAGTGTTGACAGGACTAAAACTGAAAAATACGAAGCAAACCTGCTTGATAAAGTCAAGATTGAAATTGCGGTGAAAGATGAGTTTCTACAAACAACAGTTGAAGCAATCGAAAAAGGATCAAAAGATATAGACGGCTATATCGGAAGCGGCAAGATATTCGTGCTATCACTAGATGATGCAATAAGAATCCGAACGAAAGAAAATGGAAACGACGCTCTTTGATGAACAGATCGGTGTTATAACAGCAGATACTATGTGGACATTATGATACTATGTGGATATTATTACACTTATGGATTAATTAGATCTTTAAAATAAATACCATTTCAAACATGACTATGTATGGAGCTTATACCAAAACCAGTCTCTTCCCCAAAACGAATAAAAATTTCAGAATGATTTTTCGTGATTAGAAACTTTTGATCATTCCTAACTCGATAAATAGAGAAGAAGTTTTGAATTATGGATGGGATAAGCTCATATTTTTTTCTGCCGCCTGTCTAAATATTTTTTTGTGTTTTCCTCAGTGTTAATATGGCTAATGTAATTTCTCAACTAGATCTTTATTCTTGGACATACTTTACGAGTTAATCTACATTTATTCAGTAAACTCTTCTGGTTTGAGTTAAGGTCCAAAAATTAATATGTAAAATGAAGGATCAAAGGATTGCTGTTTGATATAATAAACATCAGCCTGTTCTTTGCTAAGAGTAGTTAAGGTACATTGAAGGGAATAGCACGAAAGGACAGGTTTTACATTAACTCTGTTTTCCAAAAATATTTCATAATAAATATTACTAACCTATCCTATTGTTCTATTCAAGAGACGGAATGAAATTTATGGCAAATGTTATTGTAATGCGTGTTCCAAAGGACAAACTGCAGCAAGAAATAGAATACAAAGTTCTTGACGGCTGGAAGCTGAGAAAAAAATGAAAGAAAAAATGAAAGAAATGAGTCATTTCAGTTAAAAATCTCAAAATTGGAGCATATTGGCAAAATTCAAGATTTACCGCTCAATATTTTACAGTGGGTAACCATTAGTTAATTTTATGACTCTACCATATTTTTATGACTCTACCATATTTATTTGATTAATCCTTTATCCCATAAGACGAGAATATTTCTTTCTCAAAACTCTGAGCTTTGCGAAAAGTTTAAAAGAGATAGTTAACCCGCTTACTCATTAAAAAGAACAACAGGCTTGATAAGATCTCTTGGTTTTTCTTTCATGAGCATGAGAGCTTCTTCCATTTTATCGAATCCTTCGAATACGTGGGTAGCCATCTTTTCTGGTTTTATTCTTCCGTAGGTACACAGGTCTGCCATTCTTTCCATTCTCAAACGACCTCCGGTTGTCAGGCCGCCACGTATGTCTTTTTGAGACATACCCATCCCCCATTCAATACGTGGAATAGGAAGTATGTCTCCGGTTCCGTAGTAGTTGACGTTTGATACCGTGCCTCCAGGTTTTACAATTTTGACTGCATCTGAAATTGTGTTTTCATTTCCTCCTGCTATGATTACAGAATCCACACCTTTTCCATTCGTTTTTTGAAGAATCTGTTCAACTAGTCCACCTTTTCTGTAATCAATAATTTCAGATGCTCCGTATTCCAGAGCAAGATCAACCGAGGCTTTCCGACTTCCTACTGCAAAGAGCCTACCAGCACCAAGAATAGATGCGCCTGCCACTGCCATAAGACCAACAGGACCAATTCCTATGACTGCAACTGTAGAGCCGGTTTTAATTTTTGCCATTTCTGCACCCTGTATTCCAGTAGTTGCCATATCTGATAGCATGACAGCTTGTTCGAGGGGCATTCCTTCTGGAAGCAGAGCTAAATTCATGTCTGCATCATTTACATGGAAATATTCGGCAAAGACTCCGTTTTTGAAGTTTGAAAACTTCCATCCACCAAGCATTCCATTTGAGTGCATAGGTACTCCATCCTGTGCCGCAATGGATCGCCAGTCAGGTGTAATTGCAGGAACAATTACTTTATCACCTGATTTGAAGTCTTTAACCTCTGGTCCGACTTCATCTATAACACCTACAGCTTCGTGTCCTAAAATCAAGTTTTTACGATTTCCAAGCGCACCTTCCCAGACAGTATGAACATCTGATGTACAGGGCGCTACCGCAATAGGTCTCAAGATTGCATCATATGGTCCTGCTGAAGGTCTTTCAGTATCGATCCAGCCTACTTTTCCAATTTCAAGCATCGCAAATCCTTTCATATTATCCCCAATCTTTTCAAAATAATTATTTTTCGATACTTTTTATAATAACCAGCATATTAATCTGTTGTAGTGGTATTTATAATTACTAAGATGGAAACCTGAACTTTATAAGTCCGCATTTTTTGTAGAGTAAAACCTGTGGACTGCTGGAATTCCCCTGACCTTTGTTAAGAAAAAAGAACTTAAAAATTTGTAATTTTTTAGATTTAAAAGAGACTTTTAAGGAACCTATAATTTACTTTGTTTAAATAACCGGGAGTTTGGATCTCAAGCATTTCTATTTGTCTATAAGATCTTACTATAAAGAGTTCTCTCATTTGGAAAATATAATATTTGTATTTTATAAAAATGGTTTTATACTATATGAGTGTGTATTTGTCTAAACGTATGTTAACAAGAAACGTACGTTTTTACCCGACATTCTTATAATGGCTGACCCTGGTATGCAAATGATGTGTTATCGCAACACAAACACTATGCCGGAGTCAGCAACGGGGACAGAATATCTGAAAGGAGACAGGACATTCTACATGATCTGTTAAAGATTGGGAGATCAGTGTCCATCTCATCATGCTCTTTAATAGGAAAGCTTCTGTCAAACTTAAATAGTCACTTTTCGGGGGAATAAGCTGATGAAAGCTGGATTGGTATTACTAATGGTCATCTCAGCGGTGCTGATATTTGCAACTACGGGCTCTGCCCAAGAAAATGCCACATATAGTGCCACAGCTGTCATGAAGGACGTGGAGGGGAACACTGTAGGTTTGGCCGCTTTTACCGAGGAAGCAAATGGCCCGGTTCATATCAATGTCGACGTGAGAGGCCTGAAGCCAGGTCTTCACGGCATTCATATTCACAATAAAGGGGAATGCATTGGTCCGTCGTTCACTTCTGCCGGTGAACACTACAATCCTCTGGGCAAGGAGCATGGACTCAACAACCCGAAAGGTCCACATGCCGGTGATTTACCCAACCTCAATGTGAGCAATGACGGCACCGGACATATGAGTGTCAACACCGACCGTGTAACGCTGTCACCCGGGCCAACTACGTTATTCACAGCCAATGGTACTTCGCTGGTCATCCATGCTGACTCTGACGACCAGATGACCAATCCTGCCGGCAATAGCGGTGCGCGGATTGTCTGTGGAGTCATCGAGAAAAAATAAGTTTTTTCCATCTTCGCAGAAACATGAACTTTTAAGTTCCGCTTCGGCAGCACGGTGTCTGTTTTGGCCGAGTTCTGCTTCGCTCAAGCGGAATTAAACTTTTTAATGTAGATAAACCTGAAATATAGATAAACCTGAGATGCACTTTTTTCCTAATCCATGAGTTTTGCAGACTCAAAAAGAGTTTATAAGGAACTCTTCGCAGAAACCTTTTGCTCAAAGTGATCTTTTGATTTGGGGAGGAATTTTTCTGATCGAAAATGAGTTTTCCCTCATTTAATTTCAGTTTTAATATATTTCTCCGGCCAGCTGTCCGCTGAACCTTTCCCGAAAACGTTTGTCAAATAAAGTTAAGAAAAATGGAATAAAAAACCTTGATTTTTGTAGATTTATAAGAGGCATTTTGCAGGGCTTCTTTAAATTAAACGATTCTTTACCTCTGGGGAAGATTTTTTTGATTTATGGAAGTTTTTGATAATCCATTTTTATCCGATTGATGTTTTAAAACACCTGAATGTTAGCAT
>NZ_LMVP01000022.1 GCF_002287235.1 Methanosarcina spelaei | reverse complement strand
AAAGAGAATTCAAAATACAGGAAGGATTCACAGATTCCATTGAAGTTCTCAGGTCCTGAAGTTGAAAAGAGGTCTCTTGATGTCTATGAAACATTTAGTGAAGGTGGTTTTGAATGAACAACTTCAGCTATGAAAGACTTCACACTAATCTGCAGTACTTGAAACTGAATACTATTGAAGAGCTTCTTGATAACTATCTTGAAATTGCTGCAAGGGACAGCAAGACAACAATGGAAGTCCTTGATTATCTGTTTGAACAGGAAAAGAAACACAGGGAAGCTGTTGCAGTTGAGAGAAGGATGAAAAGTGCAGTTTTTCCTGTTAAAAAGATGCTTGAAGAATTCGATTTTGAGTTTCAGTCATCTATTGATAAAAAAGTCATAGAAGACCTTGCAACGTTGAGATTTGTTCATAATGCAGAGAATATTGTTTTGCTCGGTCCTCCTGGAGTTGGAAAGTCTCATCTTGCAATTGCTCTTGGGATTGAAGCAGCAAAAGCAGGAATTTCGGTTTACTTTACCAATACAGGAAACCTTATTGATAGGTTGAAAATAGCAGATAGAGAAGGAATACTTGAAAAGAAGATCAGGGACTTGATGAAATTTAAAGTGTTGATAATTGATGAAATTGGATATCTCCCGTTTGATGAGGAAGGAGCTCACTGCCTATTTCAGCTAATCTCCAGACGTTATGAAAAGAGTTCAGTGATCTTGACATCGAATAAGTCATATGGAGAATGGGGAGAGATATTCAAGGACCATGTTATAGCGGCTGCTGTACTTGACAGGCTTCTCCATCATTGTACGACAATTAACATCAAAGGAGAAAGTTACAGGCTGAAAGAGAGAAAGAAACAGGGAATAAAAACAGGAAATCTGTACCAGTGATTTTGAGTGAATTCATGAAAAATTGAGTAAACTTTATATCAAAAGGTGAGGAATTTTAAACCGACCAATGTGGGGAAAATTAAATCGGCGTTGACAATTGGTTTTGGGATGAGCTCAATTAGTGTTTTTATATTATCTTTCCGATTTATATGTTTGTTATAGAACTTGATATAAGAATCTGAAATGGCAATAAAAGCGTATTCTACACGCGAAAAAACGCACTCAAATAAACTAAACAATAAAAAAGTATCAACTTTATACAACGGTGACTACTCCCACGACTGAAGTCGCGGGCATCTAAGCTTTCGCTACAGACTGTAATCCCAGTCTGAGAATATTGATAGCGGCATTAAAATGACGGGATTAGCCCTTCTTTTTTCCTAAATCATGAAAGAGCAGGACTCAGGATTAGTGGGTCATTAGGCATCATATCTATGTCGATGGATAGTGTTAAGCCTAATAAATCCTTTGAAACAATTAGGGTCTTGGTGATATTGTTATCTAATGTGACTTTAATTTCTACTCCTGGCACCGGTGTAATTGGGAATTGGCTTCTTATAGTCTCCCTCGGTACTGAAATGTATGATTCATTAAATACAGAAACGTTTTGGGTATTAAATAATTCCACAGTAACTTCATGACTTGTATTACCCCAATTATTTATGAAAAAGGAATTTGTAATTTCACTATTAGCTTCTATTAGAGAGCTATGCCACAAAAAATAGCTTAAAATAATAATAACTAACACAAGGCATATACTTACAACCAAACTCGAAATGTTCTTTTTTAGCATATTTCCAATTTCCTTTTTACAATCTAGAATTATACTTGTGTCCAGAAAATCAAATTCTACAAAGAGATAATTGCAAAATTTAAAGAGCTGATAAGCAAATGGAAAGAACTCAGATCTGTAAGGTCAATCATTGAAGATGTGTTTAAATTGGAGGAGAAAGCATACTCTATGGAGGATTTACACAGATATACGAGGAGTTCTGTCCAAAAGTACTGTTTTTTAGCTGTATTTTTAGTGGGGATAACTGTAAATTACGGTATTAATGAAAGGAAGGAATTGCAAGCCTTCTCTGAATGAAGAAGTTAAGAGGGAACTAATAATTGATTGTATATTCCTTATAAACAACAAATAGTCCAGCAATCGTTACGGGAATAAAAAGATAATGAAAACAGTGATTTCCCTATTGATCTTGCTCATACCTCCACCACAAAAAGATGAGGAGTTTTAGCTCTTCATATATACTCGATAACCCTCTCAGCCTCTTAAGTTAATATCAGTTGAATTCCCTCCAAGGTCGTCCCATCTTGATTCTCCGTATGGAAAAGGATAATCAAACTCTTCTTTGAACATGGGTATTGCCACTAAGTTGTAATCCACGTTATTTTTTAAATCGAGAGTGGTTTCATATTTGAGTGATTTTTGGAATGTTAAATTAATATTTTCTTCAGAAAGTAGTGTAAGAGACGTATCTGTTCCATATGAATTTAAGGATAAACGGACTTTAATTGGGATTATATCAATTTCTGAATTTTCATCAAAAGTATGGCAATAAGCTTCTTTATACTTGTAATTAATGTCCATTGATAAAGTAACCTGTGTGTACGTTTCATTAATTACAGAGGAATTGTGCCAACTAAAGTTAGTGATCTCTACATTATTTGCAGGAATATTTGCTTCAAACGGGAAGTACCAGGCAATAATTGCAATCAAAAATATTGCTGTTAAAACGCTTAAGCCTATAAGGGCTTTTTTCATCAAAGATTTTCTCTTTAAATAACATGCAAGACCTGTTCCTGTTAGAAGAATAAGTATGATGTAAATTGGTGTAGAGGATAGATTATCATTCCCTTTTTTATTATTCAAAAAAATGTTATCTTTTATAGTATTATTGCTACCTGGGTGTGGATAGAACAGACCATACTTTTTATTAGAACTAAAATTATTATTTATAATGAGGTTATCATTGGCGACATCGATTGAGATCCCATTGGTATTGTTAGATAAACTGTTTCTACTTAGAGTATTGTTTGAACAAGAAGCTAGATACATGCCAGAGTTTTCGTTCTCTATGAGGAGGTTGCCTTCTACATTGTTATAACTGGATTCCAAAAATAAAAGAAAGCCGGATTCTTTGTTGTCACTGGCAACGTTGTCTATTATTACATTTTCGTGAGAGTCGGTTAGACAAAGACCGTATTTGTTCGTGTAAAATTGGTTATTTTTTAAGTTATTGGTATTTGAGTCCAGAAGAGCAATACCATATTTTTCATTGCTACTGGCATTGTTGTCAGCTAAAGTATTTCGATTAGACTGATCCAAATAAAGTCCACGTTTATTGCCAATGACGAGATTGTTTCTCAAATCATTATTCATTGAGTTAATCAGATATACTCCATGAAAATTGTTAGAGATTATAGTGTTATTTTTAATGCTATTTTCAGAGGAAGCTCCTAGAACAAGGCCGTCTTGAACGCTTGAAATGATATTATTTTGAATGAGAGAGTTACTGACGTGATCTAGAAAAACTCCTGATGTTTGATTTTCGTTATTACTTCCAAGGATTGTCAAGTCGGTTATTTCAACATTGTCTGATGTAACGTGGACTATTGGTTGGGACGAGATTTTTGGGTTGATGATTACGTCTTCCGGGTTGCGAGAAATAGAACTAATTTTTAATTGTTTATCGATAGTGAGAGTTTCTGAATAATTTCCTTTAGAAATCAGAATTGAGTCATTTTCCTGTGCAAAGTTTATTGCTTCCTGTATTGAAGAAAAATTACTATTACTCCCATTATTTACGTCCACTGTAATTGTAGTAGCAGATGCACAGTTGATTATAAAAATAATTAACAAGATAGCAGATATATTTTTGAGTTCCATACTATAACCGCGCATACTTGTATAGAAAAAAATAAGAAATGAGCTAAAATGGCTCACTTTAAACTTCATTTAGTCCTTTTATCCCAAATAGGAATATCCAGTTGATGAGGTATCAGTTGACCCTGTGTACTCATAGACATTTTCTTCATAGTTGAAGTTAGGATCATCTGTATCATACCAATACATTGTATTTGTACCAGTCCAAGTGTTTGGATCGTTTAATCTGAAGTATGGATCCATCATGAGGTCTTCGTCATATCCTCTAAGAACTACCGCATGACATGTACCCCATCTGCTATTTTCTGTAAGAAAGAATGGCCTTCCGTTATCGATCATACTTTCAATTTGACCGGTTGTGTAAAGAAATGATCCAGTTTTCAGACCTTTAGTTAAATATACTCCTTTGTCATCCAGATAATCTTGCGCTTCATTAGCATTCATTGGATCATAACCGTTATAAACCCAGATACTCCATATCGATGGATGGTCGCCTGACCAGTATTCTTCGAGCATTGCAGCGCACGTTTCGCCACAGGCTTGACTTGCAGCATCGTAGTCATCTTGGTATGTATATATTTCCCATTGACTTCTTTGAGGAACAGTCAGGAATTCACTACTTTTGGCTGTTGCAGTTGGACTAACATTTTCATACATACTGATAGATGATCCCAAGAGACCGATTTCACATTCAATCCCATTTCTTATAACTTTCCCAACAACACATCCGTTTCCATCGTCATAGAATTCTCCATGTAGGTCGTATTTTCCATTTTTATCTTGGAGATCGACATGTATCGCGTACATTTCTGTTGCGCCTTCGTAGCGGGTCATTGTTATGTTGTCCACTTTGGAGTAAATAGGTTTAGCTCCATCTGGTACATTCCATCCTATAAACACCTGAGTTGCTTCACGGATAATTGAACCTTCTCCTCTTCTCCATCAAGTGTGATTACACCTTCAAGAACAACAAAATTGTTCTTATCGATAGTGCCTGACAGATAAGCTGTCGCTGATTTTCTAGTAGTGTTTGTTGTGCTCAAGTCAATGATCTTTATATCATCTGTGGGAATTATCAGAATCCCATCTTTTTGATCCAGTGTTAAAGTAACTTGTTTGACACCCGAGCTATCAGACAATGTTTCTGTCTGGGCGCTTACCATTGGTGCAAATGCCACCAACATTAGCATTATAGCAAAAACCATCTTTGTTTTCAAGTTTTTCATTCTTTTTGCCTCTCTTCTTTACTCCAGAGGCAAGATCAGGTAGCCTTAAATATCATAATGCTATCACTTTCTTGCCTCAGGGTATGTAGAGTTCGAATTTACTGTGGAAGGTTTGTTTGAACTCCACATTCAAAAATGTCTACGAATCTTCTCCTATACATTTATTACGTTGATGAATTTTCATTGCTCTGATTAACATTCATTAATTCGATTGGCTTTTTTATTGAAATAATGAAGTTTCAGAGCTCCAATAGACGCCAGAAATTCGACCCCACTTTTAGCAAATAATCTGAATGTTCTTCTTTTCACTAGCAATAAAATTAGCAAAAATGATACCAACTTACACGCCCAACAGAAGATAAAAGAATATATTGTATTTAGAAGAATTCAATAAGAAATGAAGAAAAAAATCTGTAGATGCGGCGACGGAAATGAATAGCTTTGAAATATACAACGAAATGAAAGATAATGTCCAGGCAATATACAGGTCAAGACTTCTAACAGAGGTACTTTTATCATTGAACGAAAGCAGCAGAAAGCTTTCTCAGCTGCGTGAGATTACCGGAAGTACGTCCCAGGCTATAATTCCAAAGCTCAGGAAACAGGAAGCAGACCATCTGATAGAAATGAAAGAACGTGAGTATTGCCTGACGCCAACAGGAAAAGTTGTGGCTTCAGGAGTGGCTGACTCTTTTGCAGCAGTTGGGACGATTAACAATTTCAAGCATTTCTGGACCAGGCATTACCTTGAAGGAATTCCCGGTCCCCTGTTAAAAGAGATCGGATGCCTTTATGAGTATGAAGTCCTCAATGATAAAGGTACGAAGATCCTTAATGTCTACAACAATCAGCTAAAAATGATTAAAGAAGCAGAGCATATATACGGAATATCCTCTGTAGTAACCGAAGGATATGCTGATTCCATATCTGAAAGAGTAAAAGAAGGAAAAACCGTTTGAACTTATAGTACCTTTTCATATTGCAGAAGAATTGAAACAGCCACCTTATGTAGAAAAACTGGCTGCACTGAAATACTATAAGAATTTTAAATTAATGCTAGAGTATAGTTTGGCCTTTCTTCTCTCCGGTAAAATTATTTTGTAGATTTAGTATATTACATGAACTCTTTAGTATAGTTTAATAACTCAAATCCTGTGCCATTGCAGACGGTACAAAAGCAATACTCGCAAGGAGTATTGCTGTAATTAATGCGTCTACTCTAGTTTTACTCATTGTCATTATTTTTACCTCTGTTTAGCACCCAGGAGGCAGAATCAGGTAAATTTAAATATTCGCACAGCTAACATAATCACTGTCTCTTAGGGCATATTTATGGAGTTCTGGTGGTACTGGAAATACTTTTGAACTCCATAAACTCCTTTTTATTGGTTCTTTATAAGTTTTGTGTCCAGATTCTCTAACAATTCGATCTTCAAATTAATTTTGAGCCTATAAAATACATATGTAACATATATCGAACCCAAAGTTCGATGTTACTTCTATATCTCTGATAATTTGATGATTGACCATAAGTATTTTATTTGGCAGATTGTCCCAAGTAAATCCCACAGCATCAATAAAAAGTGAATAATTCTTTTATTAAAACGATACGCGTTAATTGTTTAACATCTATTCTAAAATTTTAACACGATTCTAAAATTTAATGTGAAAATTTTTAAGACTTCAAAACTTCAGGGATTTTAGAAGTCAAGGATGAAATTTCAAGACTCATTCTTCTCGACAGTTCCTCTCTTTTTACGTAAGTAGCAACTCTTTACAAACCCGCCATTCAAAAATATCTTCATTCTAATATGTTGTACGAAATCAACTATGAGCCTGCAAAGAAGTCCAAAAATAGCGCTATTCGATTTTTATAAACCAATAGCTGTTTAAACATCTAATTAACCCTTTTCAGCTTTGTTTGTTTTCTATAATATGTGCGCATGCGCTTATACGCATGTATTAATATACGCGAGTATGGACCTCTAAAGAAGCTACGCCTCATGAGAAAAGTACTATGAGGTAGCCGCTCCTGTGAATCGTAAACTAACATATTTCATCCAAATTTTCCAAACATAATCAGACAACTCAGCATATATGACAGCGAAAATAAAAAAGAATGCTATAATCACTAGTTCTTTACTATTTTCATTCCTCAGGATTTCCCAAAAAGTAGGATTAACATATAATAAAATATATGCAATTAGCCATATATTTCGAGTTGGTTTTTTTTGAGAGTATTTGATCCCTGAAAAAAAACCAGCTACAGATAATACGACAAAACATGACATATAAAAAAGAAGAGAGTCATGAGAAAACAGATTTTCTGACTCTGTTCCAAAATCCAGTGATTTTTGCATTTTTGATAGAAAGTCTTAATTAGCAAGAAGAATCCAGTTTTTATCAAAATCGATATTCGCTATCTAAAGACTTGAATCACTAAGTTGTATTACATGGATGGTGACCATTTATAAAATCTAGTGATTTTGAGTTTTACATTCATCACTAGATTTTGGTACTGAGTCGATTTTCTAGTCTATTTATATAATACAGAGTTACATACATAAAAATAAGGGAGGAAGCCAGCAGCAAACCTCCCAGAAATCCAAATACACTGCATAGTATTCTTTTGTTCATTGAAATCAAACACTTGTAGCTGATTTTACTAAATTGTAGATCATTTGTATTCGGTTAAGGTACGATCTATAAGAAATGTGTTATTTTTGTTGCCGCTTCTGTAAACCTAGAAATGTAAATCGAGATGTATAGATGATTTCAGTAGTCATTTTAACGTTAACAGGATCTTTAACCGGATACAAATGAATTGTAGATATTTAGCGGTTATCTTGTATTACTGTTCATTGAAAATCGATCTTAACAGAATCAATTCTTGTATATCCGCAGAACTGTAACTAACTAGCAAGGTCTCTGACGGTCAATGCATCTGCTGCTCCTTCACCAGTGCCTACAGCTGAAGCGCTTGTTTTTACTACAAGATATTGAATATAAGAATGTCCGGCTTCAAGATATACATTTTGTGTAGTACTATAGCTTTCATCTTTTGAATTATAATATGGTAAGGCACTAGAAGACCAATGGAATATTTCCTTTGAATTTTTTTCAGTCCCTGTTGTTGCATCCCACAAAACTGATTTTACGGTAATTTCTGAAGAAGCAGAACCAGCTACACCGTAATTAAGTTTTATTTTCCTTTTTGCCACCAAAACTGGAATAGGCAAATTCATCTGCACATTATCGATATTTGTTAGCTATTTGGAATTTCAATGAAAAATCCTCTGTGCTCACAATAAATACCGTCTTGAGCTTAAAACCGTCCTGAGAATCTCTTCACCGCCTGTTTTTTCGACCCTGATGTCAGACGGCTTTTCGATTACCTCAAGGTTAAGGGGCAAACGCTTCCGGATTTCCCCAATTAGCTGAAAATCCCCGCTCAGAATAACGTAGTCAATAAACTTATTTTCTTCAAGAACCTTATCCAGGGCCTCGAGGACTTTATCCATGTGGTGCGCGATATCCTCTTCCCTCAGGCGTTCGAAGCGGCGCTGGCTAAAGCCTCCCTTACTGTGTTTTTCCTTCACGCTGCTGCGGATAAGCTCCTCGGTATCGAAAACCTGCGCATCTGGAGCAAAACCTATGAATGACTCCCCTGCATGCAGGATAAGGACAAGCATGCGGTAGTCCCTGCTTAAGCTCTCTTCAAGCAAAGAGACCTCAAAATTGTGCCCAAGCTGCCAGGCTGGAGAAGTAATCGGAAAAGGAGGGGCTATAGCTTCGCAGACCATACGGTGAAGGTCATAAAAAAGTACAAGGCCGGTCTCAGGTTCAAGCCTGTCAAGAAGGGTGCGGGTTTCTTCTTCAACGCGCTCAAAAACCTTTTCACCTATCACTCCTGAGAGTCGAGTGCCCTGAGGCAGGTAAACGGTCAGCAGGCTTCCTGTAGGGTCATGGAAGGACTTGAGTTTGGATAAGTAAGCCTGAATAGCTTGCAGGCTTAGGGTTTCAGTTCCGCGAAATTTCAGTTTACCCTGGGACTCAGCCCGAATTGTTTCGAGTTCGTGGGAAAGAGTTCGGGTTCGAATACGTTCCTGGTTTAAAAGAATCTCAGCTTCCTGCCTGTCAGAAACTGCCTGCCTTGCAAGGATCTCTTTCTTTTCAAGCTGGTTTCTTGAACTCCGTAAATCGATTTCCAGTTTAATGACATACGAGTTAAGCCTGTCGATTTCAAGCTCGAGTTGCTCTTTTCCTGAAATCTTCCCTAGAAATGTGCTTAAGCCCTTTTTCGGAACTTCAGTGTCTTCTTTTTTTATTTTTTTGTCGTTGATTTGTCTCCCTCTCACTCTGTTATTTTTGACTTAGATACCGAATTAATAAAATAAAACTTTCGATAAAGTTTCCTTATCAATTTTAATCCCTATTATTTCGAAAGTTTTAATAATATCGTATTGAATGTCACTTTGCTTTTAGGAGCATTTTCTGAAAAGCAAGCTGATTTAAGAGATTATTGTCAAGCTTATGCCTTATAGATCACTCCACTGCCTGAATGAGAATCCCATTGAGAACCCAATTGAAATACTTTTAAACCCAGACAGGCAGAAGGGTCCTAATCAGGAAAGCCCCGGTCAAAGGTACCGGATTGAGTAGATGAAATGGATAACGAAGAAAAGCAAAAGGCCCTCAGGTCCAGAGCCGAAAGGTTCCATCCCACACTCTGGATCCAGGGGCAAAAGAGCTATTCCCTTGCAGGAAAAACAATAGTTCTTGGCGTTACGGGAAGTATTGGAGCAGTCAGGGTAGTTGAGCTTGCCAGAGAGCTGATAAGAAACGGGGCTGAAGTCCATGCTGTTATGACAGAGGCTGCTACACATATCCTGCACCCTGATGCCCTGCACTATGCTACGGGAAATCCAACAATTACCGAACTTGGAGGCAGGGTTGAGCATGTGGAGTTCTGCGGGCTTAAGGGCAGAGCCGACCTTCTCCTTATAGCTCCTGCAACCGCAAACACCATAGGAAAAATCGCATACGGAATAGATGACACTCCTGTTACATCGTTTGTAACAACTGCCCTTGGCTCTGGTGTGCCTGTGATGGTTGTTCCTGCAATGCATGAATCAATGTTCAGGCACCCTGCTGTATCTGAAAATCTGGTAAAATTGAAAAGCTGGGGAATCTCTGTTGTGGGCCCCAGGCTTGAAGAAGGTGTCGCAAAAATTGCGGCAAATGAAGAAATCGTGCTTGAGGTAGAAAGAGCTCTCGGAAGCAAAAACCTTGAAAACCGAAAGATAATTATTACGAGTGGCTCTACTGCCGAAAGCCTGGATCCTATCAGAATTCTCACGAACCGAGCCTCGGGTAAAACCGGTAGGGAACTTGCCCTTGAAGCTTACCGCAATGGAGCTAATGTAACCCTGGTTCATAGGGACCGACTTGGGTTTGCAGGGATCAGGGAGATCTTTGCAGAGAGCGCCGACGAAATGACCGATGCCGTGCTCTCGGAACTTGAGAAAGGGCACGATGTCCTTATTAGTTCGGCAGCAATTGCAGATTACACAACCGAGCCTTCTCCCGATAAGATAAAATCTGGAGGAGAACTTATACTGAGACTGAAACCGACTCGCAAGCTGATTAAAGAATGCCGTCAAAAGTATCCTGACCTCATGATTATAGGTTTCAAGGCTGAAACCGGGATTGAAAAAGACGAACTTCTCAGAAGGGCAGCCTCAACCCTTCAAACGTCAAAACTGGATCTGATTGCAGCAAATGACGTCGCAAAAGGTGGAATGGGCACTGAGGAGAATGAACTGTACCTGCTTGGACGGGAAAAAAACGAACTAAGGTACGTAAGTGGGAACAAACGCAAACTTGCGGCCTTTATCCTTGAAGAGGTAGCCGATCTGTTAAAGTAAAAAATCTGCTGTAAAGTATCCCAGAGTATTTCACAAAAATCCTAAAGCATTTTGCAAATTATCCTGCAAAAACACGAACGAACTTTGAAAAAATGATTGAAGTAGCAAAAAGGCGTTTTCTATGTATACATATGAGAGTGAAGGAGCAGACATTCAGGCAAAGGCCTATGCTCCGGGACACATAACAGGTTTTTTCCAGATCCATGAGCGTGAAAACCCTCATCGTAAGGGTTCTACAGGCTGCGGAATCGTCCTGAATGGGGGCGTGACCACCGAAGTAAAGATCGGTAAATCTGTAGAAGAAACCGAAATTTTCCTTAATGGAAAAAGAGTTAAAGGCAGAACTACTCGAACGGTCGCAGAGATGATGACCGAAGTGCCTGTAAAAATAAAAAGTTGGGCAGAAATCCCGATCGGATGCGGGTTTGGAGCTTCAGGTGCAGGAGCTCTCGGGACAGCCTATGCCCTGAACAATGCGCTTTCCCTGGCCCAGACCGTAAAAAGCCTGACTGAATATGCCCACGTGGCTGAAGTTGTCAATTGCAGCGGACTTGGAGATATTGCTGCTCAGTCCAGCGGTGGAGTAGTGATCAGACTGCAGCCAGGCGGGCCCGAGTACGGGCTTGTGGATAGGATTCCGGCTCCCGAAGCCAGGGTTTTTTGTATTGTGCTTGGCGAAATTTCTACCGGTTCAGTCCTGAGGGATGAAGTTGCAGCCTTAAAAATTAATAGCGCAGGAAAAGAAGCCATGTCCGAGCTTCTTAAAAAACCCACTCTTGAGAACTTCATGTATCAGGCAAAAACTTTTGCCAGTAAAACCGGTCTTATGAGCAGTAAGGCAAAAGATGTGATCGAAGCTGCAAACGCAAATGGTGGGCTTGCTTCCCAGGCTATGCTCGGGGATACGGTCTTTGCAATTGCCCCTTACTCCCAGCAGTTCCGTCTCTACGAAGCCCTCCAGGAATTCGGAGAGGTATTGGAATACGGCATAAGCACCTGTGTGCCGAGGCTGATGAATGAATGAATGAATGAATTCAGGAAATAAAATTTTTTGAACGGATCAATGAAAGAAAAAAGTACTTGTAGAAAATTGCTACGTAGCTAATCTCCCTATAGCTTAAAAAGGAAAGTAAATTAAAAAAGGTAAGTATATTAAAAAAGGTAAGTAAATTAAAAAAGGAAAGTAAATTAAAAAAGGAAAGTAAATTAAAAAAGGTAAGTAAATTAAAAAAGGTAAGCGACCAATATGACCGAGATACCCAAAGACCACCCGAGGTATGAGTCCCTGATAGCCCGTGAAAAGGTTACAGCCGGGGTAAAAATGGGAATTACTAGTATTCAGGGACTAATTTCTCAGGGAAGAGGCGAAAGCTTTGATTACCTTATAGGCGAACGAAGCACCAAATCTGCCCTGTATGCTGAAAGAGCAGCAGTTGCTGCACTGCTTCTGGCAAAGAACCCCGTGATCTCCGTAAACGGCAATGTCGCAGCCCTGGCTCCTGAAAAAGTCGTTGCTCTTGCAGATGTTACAGGGGCAAAACTTGAAGTCAATCTCTTTCACAGAACCGAAACAAGGGTTCATCTTATAATAGAACAACTCAGAGCCAACGGAGCTTCTGAAGTGCTCGGGAAAAACCCGGATGTAAGCCTTGAGCTCTCTCACGCCAGGCGGCTGGTAGAAAGCCGGGGGATCTATTCCGCAGATGTGGTGCTTGTTCCACTGGAAGACGGAGACCGGTGTGAGAAACTTGTAGAAATGGGAAAGACTGTTATAACCATTGACCTCAATCCTCTTTCACGGACTTCAAGGATGGCTACAATCTCGATAGTTGACAATCTTACCCGGGCACTCGAAAATATGATCAAGCTCGGAGTTGAACTGAAAAAAGAGAGAAAAGAAGAACTAGTAAAATTAATTACAACTTATGATAACAAAAGAGCTCTTTCCGAGGCCATTTCCGAAATCCAGGAATATCTTAAAACTATGACTGTTGAACTGGAATACTGAATATTGTCTGAGAAAAAAACGAGGGAATTTGTAGCTACCTTTGAATTGGGACACTGAATATTGTCCGAGAAAAATAAGGTAGTTTATAACTACCTTTGAACTGGAACACTGAATATGGATTTGATAGAAAAAACAAGGGAATTCGTAGCTATCTTTCTTGAAGGTGAGCCCAGTTCCCACGATATGTCCCATATAAATCGAGTAGAAGCTCTTTGCCTGAAAATCCAGAAAGAAGAAGGGGGGGATCCGTTCGTACTTCAGCTTGCAGCCCTCCTCCATGATGTAGGCGTTATTAAGGAGCATGAAGAAGGCGGAGATCATGCCATATATAGTGCCGACATCGCGTCAGAGTTCCTTTCAAAATCAGGACTCGGAAAAGAGGTTATTGAAGCTGTTACTGGTTGTATCCGAGTGCACCGCTTCAGCGCAGGGGAAAGTCCGGAAACTCTCGAAGCCCGAATTTTACAGGACGCCGATCGGCTTGATGCCCTTGGAGCAGTAGGGATCTTCAGGGCTGTTCTTTCCATGGGAGCTCTCAGGATGTTAAAGCACACAACAGGGATGGATAAGGGGAGTTCAAAAAGAACCGTGTACATTGAAGACCCTATTGAAGGCTTTAACGAATATATGCAGTACAAACCTTTCACAATTCCTGAAAAGTTGAATACCGATACTGCAAAAAAGATTGCTGAGGAAAGGCTGAAAATTATGCGCCTCTACCTGAAAACACTGAACATTGAGGCCGGAACTGACGAACAAGGACTCTGAGAGTCTATCAGAGAAGTATTGTTACCTGCTGTAACTTTTAGGGACTTTTTATTATTTTTTGGTTTTCGGATTTTTAGTATAAATAGTTTTAAGACAATAAAATTTTAATTTCATTGAAATAAGCTGTTTCTTAATGGTAAGATATCTGAAAAATATATGAGCTCACCCCAAAACCAGTTTTATTCCCATATTGGTAAAAGTTTCAGAATTATTTCAGTCGAATACCCCGCTAGCTTGCTGCGGGGATGGAAACTTCCCCGGTAACCGTTGATAATAATAAAATTTCTCAATTCCATTTTCGATTACTAACTTCTGCTCACACTAAATTGTTTAGGGTTATTATTTCCTTTAACGGAATTTTGAGCGGTGGCGCGAACATACCCCGTTGCTTGCAGCGGGGTGCGCCAGCGCAACTTTGATTTTTCAGGATCAGAAGCTCTGTTGATAATCCAGAATATGATATCCTGAGAAGCAATTTTGAGTTTTGGGATCAGCTCAGAGTAAATTAACTGTTGGGATAGGATCAATGATTGATCATCTGCCTGTTATAGTTGGAAATTCTCGAGATATGAAGCCTAAGTTCCGCATTTTTAGGCGCATAAACGTCTCCTGATATCGGAGTATGCGCTTAAGCTTACGCACATAAATTATAAGTTCCAATTTCAAAACCACAATCTACTGACTTTATATGTTTGCAGAATTAAGCGTATGCGCTTAAAATTTGGGAACTCAGGATGAAGGCGTTTACAAAAAAACAGATAAAATAGATTCAGAATTCATCGCATAAGTTGCATTTAATCTGTCTTTCCGCAGATGTTCTCAAAAAACAACAATTTTCCTGCTATCAGTTTTGAAGAATTTCCCAAAAATTTCCTGTTATTATCTCAACTGAAGTTTTGGAAAATCCAGCTGAAAGTTTTCACTGAAGGTAAAAATGTCGAAAATTGTAGATATTTTAAAAATATTTTCTTCTCACGTCATATGCAGCTACCAGAAAAACGATAACGGAAAAAATTGTGAAAATTATAAGGACATCTGCGGAAAGTAAGTTGAATAATATATTCTTTCAATAATCGTTTCAGGTAAAAACATTGATCAGATTATGGAAATGCTTTCTTAAAATGTTCGGAAAAAAGCTGTTCAGATAAGAGATTCTGGACAGAGAAATCTTTCAAAGTGCTGCAATCAGAATTCAGATATTGTTGAGACTGAAATGTTCTCGATTGACGAAAGGATAAAAATAATTAGTGGAATAATGGCAATTATGAGAAAAAAGGAAGGGAAGAGTCTGTGAGAATAATTCTTCTCACGGACTTTCATGCCGATAAATAGGATATGCTTAAAAGCAAACCCTGTTTATTAGTTTTACTGGTTTTTGCTCTTTGATTTTACCTGTGGACCCTCCATTCCAGATACTTCACAAACTCCATGGCTATAAGTGTGGTTGAAGCCAGCGGAATTATCATTGCCCAGTCTGAAAGCGAAAGGGGAACAGTCTGAAAGGCGATCTGCATAATAGGCACGTAAATTGCAACAAGCTGCAGAAGTACAGTGCTTAATACTGCATAAATAAGGGACTTGTTGGTAAAGATTCCCAGAGAGAAGACCGAGTACCTCTCAGAACGCCAGTTAAAGGCGTTGAACATCAGGGAAATAACTACCAGGGTAAAAATCAGAGTCTGGATCTTTGGGAGAGGTACCCCATTATTCATAGCTTCATAAAGGACCCACAGAGACTGGATTGCAATCAGAGTTCCCAATCCAAGACTTGCTGTAAGCATCTTTCTGGAAACCAGCCCTTCTTTTGCCTTAGTTGGCTTTTGCTTCATAAGCCCTCTGTCAGGAG
>NZ_LMVP01000021.1 GCF_002287235.1 Methanosarcina spelaei | reverse complement strand
TAAGCTATTTTGATAAAAGTTTCACTTTAGAAAGTAGCGGAGCGTATTGATTTTAGATAAAATATTCAAAAAAAATATCTAATGAATAAACAAATTCTTTGGCAAAAATGCCAAAGAATTTGTTTTTCAAGATTATTGCAGCTTTTTGAGGTAGTTAGCAGAGAAAATTGTAGGTTTGAGGAAAGAACAATAAGAGAAATCACTAGATTATGGAATTGTGTCCCTCAAATGCCTTGTTTTTTTATATGTTTTTGCTCTGAAATTGAATTGTCGGACAGCCTCTGAAGGTCAGGGTATTCTGCTCCTCTGTGTTCCCGGTGTAACAATTAGGCAGTGTTGCGAAAGTTTGGAGAAGCACTACATATCAATTGAAACCATTTTCTTCTACGCTAAAGGTTCTTCATGGGCAATTGGCACTAATGTGAAATTGACCTTGAGGGTTCCAATTTCTGGAGGCATCACACATTCTTTGAAACCAGGTGTTACGACGAGTAATTTGTACATTCTCATTTGGGTTAGCAGCTTGAGCTTCATTTGCATGAAGCCAATTACCTTGAAGATTAGGATGGAAATGTATTGCAAAGTCATAATTTATGCCTTGAAATGTAGTATTTACTAAATAATACCACGTCGCATTACCTTGTTCACTAGTTCTCTGTATAACTGGGTTATTACAGCTAAATGGTTGAGCAATCATTTGTCGTATAATCTCGATAGTAGCATTTACCATAGTTAAAAACTCCTTATAGATTGACTATATAACTTATAAATTGCAAACATTATGCTATAAATGTGGTATGGTTTTCAGGAACTCAACGAAAACCATACATAGGTAAAGTTTGTTCACTGAATGGCTAAGAAGTAACAAAAAATCTTTAAATGGGACTGACAAGCACCCCTATGACGTTAGGATTTCCTTCTGGGCATGATGATGTGATTGTTACAGTCCCACTATCGCTGTATTTAACATCGTGCTTCCAGCCACCTTTAACCTCTCCCTCTAAGAAAGGCCAATATCCAGCAGATACCGAATCCTCGAAAGCTTTACGCTTGTCTGTGTCTACCGTAGCTTTCACAGTCATGACTGTATCGATACCATCAACAACGATTAAAGCATCGACAGCTCTAAGAAAGAAACCAGTTTCTCCAAAAGCATCATCCCAAGTTGGAGATTCATGTTTCCACATATTATTGCTTTTATCCGCTTTTGCCGCCTGGATAACAGCTGAGTCCCACCAAGGCATATAGTCATTTAGATCTGGATTAAGATTTGTCTGAAGACAATATGGACCACCTTCAAGAGTAGCAACTTTTTTGAAGGTGACCTGCATATTAACTCCCTTTGTCTTAATAGTTTGGATAAAGTTATCCCATTTTGAGTTAACATCTCCAATAAAGAAACTAACCACTCCAATTAGATTCCCTTTTGCCCAAGATTTGGATGTGTCGGTATTTGTCTGATTAGTATCTAATACAAACGTCTTTTTCTGTCCTTCCTCAATCTTGTCTTTTAGTTGAGTTACCCCAGCAGTGTATGCATAATTTCCTTTCGCTGCTACCCACTTGCCTACAGCTACTGATACGATATCTACCTGATCCATATACGTAAGAGCTGCTTTCCTAGTATCCTCGTCAAGATGTCTTTCAGCCCAATTATTGAATACCTTCTTCAGTGCCCCTACTGGGTCTTTATCAATTTCATCTGCTGTAATATCTTTCCAGGCGTCATCAGTTACCTTGTATTTAAGCCAGTCATTATACTGGTTACCTAGCTTTTTCCTAAAGTCACCAGAGTCTTGAGTTACAAGATTGTTGATTACTGACCCATAGCCAGCTGAAAGGTTATTGTGTTTTGATATCCCCCAAAAGTTACTTGTTGATTCCGGTGGAATGGCATCAAAGAACTCCCAAATTTCTTCGTTGTTATAACCCAGACTAACTGCTCCCTGAGCTAGTTGAAACTGGGCAGGGTCCAAATTCAACCCCATTACAACCGCATTGTACCACTGATTGTTTAGAGTGGCCATAATATCGTCTTCTGTAGTCATAGAACTCACACCCATATTTAAACATATTTCATTTTTTTATTTAGTGTTGAATAATTTTAATGCTACTGTTTTTATTTCTGACGCATAAGCCTATCTCAACTGTAGAACCGATTAATTTTAAGACAGACTCTAAGCATTTACTACTATGAGCACCGTTTTTGCTGTGAACAAAGATAACATAAAATACGCAGGTAAAAATAGGCTGCCCAGATAACGTAAGTATAGCATGCGCATAATTCGTATTATATGCTTATTGAAAAATTAGTGAGTTCGGACTATATGCACTTGTAGAACGAAATCAGATACACTAGACGCTATAGTTAAACGTGTTTGAAATAGTTGACGTTTAGAGCATACTGACTACTTATAGGACTTACGCAGTTTAAATGCCGACAGCTTCATATTATTAAAAATATAATTATGGATTAGTGTTTCTCTAAAAACGTACGGAGTTATGGGCATAAATCCACCTAAGTGTAACGACATTGACTACATCAATTTTCTCATTGCGGCTTCTAACGTTTTTAGCTGTACTGAAGCTGCTAGATGTTATCCATACATACCTAATGCTCCTTCTCACGATGCTTTTACTTGTTGCCTTCAAAGGCAACCTTCAGACACTGAAGCACTATGGGAGGAAGTAAAAAGTTATGTCAAGCTTAAGGACGGATGCCTAATTGTTGATGATTCAACGTTAGATAAACCATATGCAGAAGAAATGGCTTTTGTTCGTCGTATGTGGAGTGGAAAACATCATCGTACTGTAAAGGGAATAGGCCTGGTTACCTTAGTTTGGACTGACGGTACAACCGTCATACCTATCGATTTTAGAATTTATAACATCGATGAAGACGACAAAACAAAGAATGACCATTTCCGTGATATGCTTGACAAAGCCAAAGAACGTGGTTTTAATCCCAAATTCGTTTTATTTGATACATGGTATGCAAGCGTGAAAAACCTTAAAGCCATCAGGAAGAAAGAATGGCATTTCCTTACAAGGTTAAAAAGTAATCGTTTGGTAAATCCCGACAACAAAGGAAATGTGCCACTTGAAACAGTAGATATCCCCCCAAAAGGACGTGTAGTTCACCTCAAAGCATATGGATTTGTAAAGGTGTTTAGGATAGTTTCAAAAGATGGAGACACTCAACACTGGGTTACAGATGTGCAGGAGATGGAACAGACAGAGCGTGAAGACTTGGCAAAAAAGTCATGGAAAATTGAGGAATATCATAGAGGGATAAAGCAATTATGTGGTGTCGAAAAATGTCAGGCAAGAAAGGAAGAGTCACAAAGAGCACATATAATGTTCTCATTAAGAGCTTTTCTTAGACTAGAATTACAAAGAATCAAAAATGGAACATCATGGTTTGAAAGTGCTATGAAAATTAGAAGAGTGGCAGTGACAGCATACTTAAATAATCCACTATACACATTAAATTAATTCAGATATTTGAAAGTTTGGAAAAAAAGATATGCTAGGAGCCAACTGCGTAACTCCTATACTTAGTTTAACTTCGGAAATCTTATAAATTCTAGGAAATGTCTGAAATTTAGGGTGAATTGTTTTGAAAACACACCGAATTTCTACAACGATCTCGCAGAAACATTGGGAATTATTAAAAAAGCACGCGGAAAAATTTGAAACGCAGCAAAAAACCTTAGAACTTGCACTGGAAAATCTGGATAATAGCTCAAGAGAAGCTCCAGAATTAACTCTGGAAGAGAAATATTGGATGCGCCTTAAACAAGCAAGATCATTGATTATCATTGAAAAAACTACCTTTAAAATGATGATAGAGACCGCCGATGTAGAATTGCTAAGTGAATTTTTTATCCGGAATAAAATAATAGAATATACAATAGAACTCTACTTTCAGAAATCTCTTGAGGAATGTAGTCTAAAAGAAATTATAAATGGGCTAGTCGTCAATCTCAGGATAACTAACTGGGTTGATACTATAGATTACAAAGATTGCAACAGCTATTATAAGCTGATAATAACCCATGATTTTGGCTTTACTTTTGCCAAACTACTTTCAATATGGATTGACAATATGTTTAAAAATCATGGAGTCAAGGTAGAGAGCATAGTTTCTGTAAAGACTATTTTCATAAAAATACTAAAAACAAATTAATTGATACCCTTAAACTCTACTATTTTAGGGAAATGAATTCAATGATTTGCTTTGCTTAGAGTTCAACTGCAAAATTTAGATACAACATTGAGCTTATCCCAAAACCAGTTTTACCCTACATCACTAAGAGTTTCAAAAATTATATTTCATTACCTGAAAGTTGATTGATAATTTCAAACTCGATACTTGTAGACGTAACTTAGAATTGCGAGGTGAACTCGTTAAAAAGATGTAAAAAGATGTAGAAAAATTGTAAAAAAAAAGTGCTCCGATGGGGATTTGAACCCCAGTCGCAGGAGTGAGAGTCCTGAATGATTGGCCGAGCTACACTATCGGAGCAGCTTGTTATTCTTACCGTTATGCTTTGCCTCTCTGGCAGCATATCTTCAAGTAATTTATAAAATATAAACCTTTCGTCTCATTTGTGAAAAAGTAAAAATACAAAAGTTGCCGGGAGAACTTTTATTTTTATCCGGCATAACTGAAGGAAAATTTTCCTTCAGCTTAAAGAAGGTATCCGTTTCAGCTTCAGGGCAGGTTTATACGAACATAGCCTGGGGAATTGTGGGCTCCTCAGTGTTTACGACCTTTTCGTGTGCTTTCAGGAAGTCGGTCATTGTAATCTGCTTACCACGCCTGCGCAGTACAAAAATTCCGGCTTCTTTGACAATGACACTGATTTCTGCTCCGCTCATACCTGTCATGACTTTTGCCAGCTTCTCGAAATCCACATCATCTGCAAGATTCATCTTGCGAGTGTGAATTTTAAGAATTTCAGCCCTTCCTTTCTCATCAGGAAGTGGAACTTCGATAGACCTGTCAAACCTGCCAGGCCTGAGGAGAGCAGGATCAAGCAGGTCAATCCTGTTGGTTGCAGCAACGACCTTTACATTGCCTTTAGGATCAAAACCGTCCATCTCCGCAAGGAGCTGAAGCATAGTCCTGTTGACCTCGGCCGAGCCGCTGGTTCCGTCATAGGTCCTCATGCTGCCGACAGCGTCGATCTCGTCTATAAAGAGAATGCTTGGAGACTTATCCCGCGCAAGCTGGAAAATATCTTTAACAAGCCTTGAGCCTTCACCCACGAATTTCTGAACCAGGTCAGATCCTGACATTCGAATGAAGGTTGCTTTTGCATGAGAAGCTATAGCCTTTGCAATAAGGGTCTTGCCCGTGCCTGGAGCTCCGTGGAGCAGGACACCTGATGGGGGTTCGATTCCGATATCTTCGAAAAGTTCGGGCTCGGTAAGTGGCAGTTCAACACTTTCCCGGACTTCCTGAAGCACATCACTCAGCCCACCAATCATGCTGTAGTCCACTCCAGGAGAGTTAATGAGTTCCATTACCTGAGCCCGTACATCGGCTGCTCTGCTGACTACGGAGATAATTGAATATGCCCCGTTTACCGCAACTCTCATGCCGGGTTCAATCTTTCCAATGCACTCTTCAGGTATCTGGGTAAGAACCTCCTGGTTATTCCCATGCTGTCTTATAAGTGCGATTTCTCCGTTTACCTCAAGAATAGTTGCAATAAAGAGAGGAGGCTCGGTAAGCTGTTCCAGATGAGCTTTTAATTTATTAATTTCCTGAAGGTGCCTGCCTGTTGCCACACTCGCTTCAAGGAGCCGAGCCTTCATGTTCTCGTTCTGGACTCTCATGATTTCTATTTCGGTTAAGAGAGATTTCACATCTTCAGTATTGATCTTCCCGCTCTCTAGCTGGAATTCTACCCTTGTTTTGATATCTTCCAGAGAAGATCTTATTGAACTGTCTTCTGACACTTGAAACCACCTTTTTTATCGCGTGAAATTAAGTTTATACAGTCTCTATATGATCTAATGGTTAGTTCACTCAGGAATTGTTGATTTATAATAAATTGATCTGAAGATCAACTGGCCTGCTGGATCCATAGTGCAGGTTCGTGAAAGTTAACTGGTCATGACCAATGACCCAGTCCAGTTACTCGTTTAAGCTTTAAGCGTTATTTTCCGGAGAGACTATTTACCTATATAGTTTATCTCAGGATGATCGTGTTTTGTCCTGGCTTTTACAAGAATTAAAGCAAGAAGCAAAGCCTGGAAAACTGGGAAATCAAGAATTCTCTTCATAAAATCTCCCGTTATACTATGACTCACAATGATCAAAGGGTGAAATAACATTTAAAAGGCACTCTTACTTTTCAAAGTGAATGTTAAAATGTTTGAAATTAAATATATACATAAATATAAAAAGGGCATATATAAGTTCCTGCAAGACCTGTAACCACTTTTATATCCCGACTGCCTGTATAATAACATCCCGATTAAGGATCTATTCAATTCTTTAATTAAATTGCTTTCGGACACTCACTTGAGATTTATCAATATTTGTATTTTATTTAGTCTTCATATTTCTTTTTTCTATATTATACATGCTGTCGCATTTTCCAGATTCCAGTAAAC
Organism: Methanosarcina spelaei; assembly: GCF_002287235.1. Lineage (GTDB taxonomy): Archaea > Halobacteriota > Methanosarcinia > Methanosarcinales > Methanosarcinaceae > Methanosarcina > Methanosarcina spelaei. The sequence goes on along the minus strand of NZ_LMVP01000021.1, from coordinate 9,026 downwards.
TATTCAGGAAAGTAGTCAGGCAGAAAATTCAGAAAGAACTAAGCTTCTAACTCAACTTTTCAATCAGACTTTTCAACTTAACTCTTTAACTATTATACTTATTTATTTTAGCTCTTTAAGTTAGATCCTTAAGTTAGCTCTTTAAGTTAGATCCTTAAGTTAGATCTTTAAGTTAGATCTTTAAGTTAGATCTTTAAGTTAGACCTTTAAGTTAGATCTTTAAGTTAGACCTTTAAGTTAGATCTTTAAGTTAGATCTTTAAGTTAGATCTTTAAGTTAGATTTTTAAGTTAGATTTTTAACTAGTTCTAGTCCTTACTGAGAAGGAACAGGGATATAACCATTTTCCCAACTTGAGAGAAAAAACTTACAGGAAAATGACATTCCCTTTGTAAACCTTTAAGAAATAACAAACTACGGATGCAAAAGGTTAGAGAGATATATTTAATAATAAAAGCACTATATCATTCCACATGCGTACATCTCAGGATTTTCTAAGAGTAGGCACAACAGTCATATTTATTGGTTTTATTATATTATTACTGGGCACAGTTCTTACTATCATACAGCATCCTGCAAACAGCCAGATTGGCGGACTGATAATGATCGGCCCAATCCCGATAGTTTTTGGCTCATCTCCTGAAATAACAACAAATATGCTGGGACTTGGATTAATAATCTCCATACTCTATTTGTTCCTATGGAAAACAAAACGTTGACTGATGGAAGCATGCTTTTTTCAATTGGAATTCTCACAATACTTATAGGGTTTCTGCTAATTATGATCGGCATAGCCTTAAGCCTGCACCAGGAATCCAGGTCAACGCAGAGCTACTCAAACAGAACATACACATCCGGAAGAGAACCCCATTTTGAGCGCACTTCAAACTCTGAGAGCCCTCTCCATGAAACTCCCTCCGAAAAAAAAGTCGAATCCAAAATCAAAACCGGAGGAGTAATCATGCTCGGCCCCATCCCAATCATATTCGGAAGCGATAAAGAAAGTGCAAAAACAGCTGCGATCCTTGCAATAATACTCATGCTTCTCAGCCTGCTTATCCTCAGATTCTCCTTCTTCTAAATCTTATTGCCTTCTTTCCTGTCAGGTCGCAATCAAACGTTTTTAAAACGGATTGTGTTGAGCTGCCTGATCACGCAGAAAAAGGTCTTTAGTCAAGCTTTCTGTCGAAAAGGAGCTATTAGACATTATTAAAAAGACTTGCGCTACATAACCCAGGACAACTCTGGTGAATCAGCCCTCCTGAGTGCGTAGACAATGTAATATTTCTTACCTATAAGTCAAATTTCATGACTCAGTTTAGTATTTTCATTATAATTCAGCCCTCTTGAGCAAACGAAGTGAGCGAAAAGGGCACCGTCCTCCCGAGACGGAACTCGGGAAACAAAAAGTTATTAATAGTTAAGCTCGAATCAGGGCTTTATGTTTACGATAATCACAGGTGCGCAGTTCGGTGACGAGGGAAAAGGCAAAATTGTTGATCTTCTTGCGAAAGATTACGACATTGTTGCCCGCTTCCAGGGAGGGAACAACGCAGGCCATACAGTCAGAGTAGGAGACGAAGTTTACAAATTACACCTTATCCCTTCAGGTATTTTACTTAATGCCAGAGTTCTGATCGGGCCTGGGGTTGTCCTGAATCCTGAGGTTCTTGCCGAAGAAATCGCGATGTTTGAAAAACATGGTATAAAGGTAGATTCCGAAAAGCTTGGAGTCGATGCGAAGACAAGCATAATCATGCCTTATCATGTAGAAATGGATGGACTAAGGGAAGAATCAAGGGTAGAAAAAATAGGAACTACAAAACGCGGAATAGGCTATGCTTATATTGATAAAGTAGCACGGGACGAATTCCGCATGGCTGAGCTTGTAGACAAGGGACGTTTTCTTGCAAGACTTGAGGAACTTGCCCCTCAGAAGGAAAAAGAAATAGCAGCATTGGGGGGAGATCCAAAAATAGTCAGAGATCCTACACTAGTCGAAAGATACCTTGAACTGGGCAAACAGTTTGCTCCTTATATAACAGACGTCTCCAGAGAAATCAACAAAGCTCTTGATGAAGGAAAACATGTAATGGCTGAAGCTGCCCAGGGCACACATCTTGATGTTATACATGGGACCCAGAAATTCGTAACTTCTTCTTCTACAGTTGCAGGCTCTGCCTGTGCCAACCTTGGAGTTGGGCCTACAAGAGTAAACAACGTAACTGCTATAGTAAAAGCTTATATCACCAGAGTCGGTGAAGGCCCGCTTCCTACAGAACTTACAGGAGAACTAGGGGAAAAACTACAGAAAGCCGGAGGAGAATTTGGAACTGTTACCGGCAGGGGCAGAAGGTGCGGATGGTTCGATCTGCCACTACTGAAAAAAGCCATTGCTCTTAACGGATATACCGAGATTTCTCTGACCAAACTGGACGTACTCTCAGGCCTTAACCCTATCAGGATTTGTACTGGCTACACTTTCAAGGGAGAAAATCTGGATTATCCTCCTGAACTTACAGAAGACCTTGCCGAGTGCATGCCTGTTTACGAAGACCTTCCCGGATGGGAAACTGACCTCACGGAAGTAAAAGCCTTCGAGGAACTTCCGGAAAATGCCAGAAATTATGTCAAAAGACTGGAAGAACTGATGAAAGTACCGGTTAACTATATCTCAGTAGGTCCGGGAAGGGAACAAACCTTTAAAAAAGAGTGATTCTACTAGTAGACTTACAATGATAATTGCCGAAAAAGTGTGTTAATAACGATGTGGATATGTGATTAACGCACATATCCAATTGTATTTACAACCCTATATGTTACCAGATTACAACCCTAACTATTACCAGATGTTTATCCACTTTCCTGCAATTTCATTATAACCCTAATTATTACCAGATATTTTATCCACTTTCCTGCAATTTCATTATAACCCTAATTATTACCAGATGTTTTATCCACTTTCCTGCAATTTCATTATAACCCTAATTATTACCAGATGTTTTTATCCCCTTAAGCCTACTTGAGTCGAGATTATCTTTTATCTGTTACTGTAAATCTCATAGTGAACTCTGTACCATTGTTATTTTTCAATTCAAACTTCCCATCTAACTGATCTGCGAGAGTAGTTATCAGCTGTATACCAAGACTATCAACATCTTTAATGTTAAGATTTTCAGGAATTCCTACACCATTGTCTGAAACAATCAGAATAAAACTGGTAGCCTTATCGTCTTTCTTTTTATGCTTACCGTTTTTCTCTCTATGTAGTTTAATTTGTATTTCTCCTTTGTCTTTGCCGGGAAATGCATGTTTGAGAGAATTGGAAACAAGCTCATTGACAATTATTCCTAAAGGAACACCAGTATCCATATTAAGAAATACATTTTCTTCCAGATCCATTGAGAGGTGGATATTTTTACTTTTAAGGCTGTAAGTCTGAAAAAGATTTTCAGCTAATTCTCTGATATACGTCGAAAAATCTAATGTATCGGTTCCTTCTCCTTTATAAAGTTCCTCGTGGATGAGAGCCATAGATATAACCCGGTTCTGGCTTTCCCTGAAAGCCTCGATAACTCTTGGGTTGTCAAATTTATCAGCCTGAAGGTCAAGAAGGGAAGAGATTACCTGCAAATTATTCTTAATCCGATGGTGAATTTCCTTTTTACGGGTAGTCTCGAGATTTGCTAAGGCTTCTTCTGCCTTTTTCTTCTCGGTAATGTCAAGAACAAAAGCTATGCCTTCATTACGCGCCTGATCGAAGGTAGCTACCCCAACAATTACAGGTACGTGCGAACCGTCTTTGCGGATGTACTCCTTCTCCTGGGGTTCTTTTTCGCCAATAGTATTCAGTTCAGCAAGGGTTCGCTCGTCAAGGTAACGGTACTCCTGCGGGGTCATTTTATTCCAGTTAACTTTTCCAGCCTGCAAGTCCTCTCGAGTGTAACCGATTATCTCAAGTAACTTGTCATTAGCATCGGTGATCGAACCGTCCAGATTAAAATAGTACACGCCGAGCATATCTGACTCGTAAAACTGGCGCAGACGTACTTCACTTTCACGCAGCGCTTCTTCCGCCTTGATACGCTCAGTGACATCTCTTACAATACCTGAGATAGCCACAAGCTTTCCAGTGACATCAAAAATAGGAGAAAGCGTTACTGAAATATTTATTATAGTGCCGTCCTTTTTTAACCTTGTACTTTCGTAGTGCTGGACATTTTTTCCCTGTTTAATTTTTTCGGAAAACTGCTTAATTTCCCCTTTGATATTTTCTGGTTCAAGTATTGATATGTCTTCTCCCAGAATTTCTTCGGCTGAATAACCATAAATCTGCTCCGCTGCCTTATTCCAACTGGTAATAATACCGTAGAGGGACAGGGTTACAATAGCATCATTTGACGATTCCACAGCATTTGCCAGTATCTGAAGTTTCTCTTCTGATCTTTTACGCTCTGTAATATCCTGAACTATCCCTTTCACTAGAAAATGATTGTTTTTCTCATCAAAAATAGCTTCAGATTGCATATAGACAGTACGCTCTTCCTTATTAGCCAGGACAATCCTGTACTCAATACTGTGAGTTTTTTCTCCTAAGGCTGCTTTTTTCTTAAGAGCACTATCTACATAATCTCGGTCATCCATATGTATATAACTCAAAAATTCATCATAAGATGGTGCTAATTCTTGAGGGGCACGTTTGAAAATACGATACATTTCCTCAGACCAGTACACTTTATTAGCCTTAGTATCCCATTCCCAGTTTCCAATATGAGCCATTTTTTGAGCTTCAGCCAGGCCTTTTTCACTTTCTTTCAATGAGATGTAAGCTTTCTCAAGCTCTGCTGTACGCTCTTCAACTATTTTTTCTAAATTTTCATGTGCCTTTTTTAGAGCTTCTTCGGCCAGTTTGCGCTCTGTAATGTCACGTGCAGCAGCAAAGACACCGATAACCTTGCCATTCTCATCTCTATAAACCGAAGCATTGTACAAAACTGGAGTTATATGTCCGTCCTTATGTCGAATCTCTAAAGGATAATCTCTAACTTCACTATCCATGAATACCTGCTGATAGCCTTCACGAGCTTTTTCAGGCTCGGTAAAATAATCTGAAAAATCGGTTCCAATCAAATCATTTCTGAAATATCCGGTAACCTGTTCAGTAGCACCATTTACGTCAGTAATCTTCCCATCACGCCCAATAGTAACTAAAGGGTCCAGACTGGCTTCGATGAGGCTACGATTATAGATATTTGATAATCTGAGAGCTTCTTCTACTTTTTTACGTTCGGTAATGTCTATGAATGCAGAAATGGATCCACGTAGCTTCCCCTGCTCGTCACGCAAAGGTCTTGCATTGCCCAGTACATGTCGTATCCTACCTTCAGCAGATACGATATCCAGCTCGCAGTCGTTTATTTCTATGCCTGTAGCCGACAATTGCGACGGCATATCTTCAGGTTGGAGCTCAACTCCGTCCTTGAGTAATTTAAACGTCTCGGGCTTCTCTCCTTCAGGAGCGGATTTGGAAAAGTTTGTACCTACAGGAGTTCGTAGCCATTCGTAGGAGAGCCAATTACCAGTTATCTGAAACGCCTGAGGATCATGCGCTATATATACGGCAACAGGCACGGCATCCAATAATACTGCCAATTCTTCCGAACGAGCACGTTCACGTTTTTCACTCTCTTGCAGCGCATTTAAAACTGCATCACGTTCGGCAAGTGATTGAGATAGCTTGATATTGCTGTAGCTTAGTTGTGAAATCATATTAGCAAAGGTCATGAAAAAAGTCATACTTGTACTCACAGCTTCCTTGCTAAGCCGAGGAACTTTGTCAAGCGCCTTTAAATATTCTTCCTCATTGAAACCGTATTTTCTAGCTTGAGATCGAAAAAGCTCATAGCTCAGAGGTTCACCTTCAAAAAAGAAGTGCCCTGAGAAGATATTGCCGACGTGCTGCCCTTCTATCATAACCGGAGTAACTACATCCCACATATTGTTCTTACACTTGTAAAGCTTATATCCTCCCGGAGCAACACCCGCAGTTAGATTTATGTCACTTTCTATGCAATGCTTGCAGGCTTCAGGACTAATTCTATGGAACCTTGTGCAGATATCCTGCCATCCAACACTTACCAGAACGTTACCTTTCAAATCAGTTAGGCCCATGGGGATATGAGCAAGCGTATAAAAATCACTCATAAGAGACTGGACCGCTTTAGCATCAATAATCCTGGCAAGCTCCAGATTCGCCTTTTCTTGAGTCTCACTTTCCTGAGGTTTTCCCTCAAGCTTTTTACGACCACTTATGTCAAATCCGTAGACATTTACGCATTCTTGTTCAGGAGAGAGATGAAAAACAATAAAGTATACTTTTTTACCCAGGGTAACCTCTATTTTTTCGATGTTTTTCCGAGAAATTGCTCTTTGAACAAAAATTTCGAGACATGGAGGTACTTTTTCTCCAACTCTCACACCCCAATCGTGCAGTAAAGGCTCCCCCGCCTTATTGGAATAAAGAACAACCCCATCCTTTGCCACACTGAGCACAGGGTTCGAGTTTATTGCTGGGAATTGATCCATTTTAGCTGTCATTATCCCTTTAGTCTCCCTCTCTTAGGCGACAAAACACCTAACATTCAATAATTATTTACAGATTATTTGTAACTATCATACTGTTATTTATTTCTTTTTACATATAATAAAAATCTTAATAATTTGTGAAGTTGTTTTAAACTTTAAAATAACTCAATAGTACCATCTCTTAATCTGCATTATTATTTTAGTCTTCTTCTTTTAGATTGCTTAACAATTTATAACCTATATATAATACTTTTAGACTTATAAAACATATTATTAATAATTTTGTACTTGCTTTTGATTAAAACTATAGAAAATCAGCTGAAACTTTGATACCTCTTAGAATTAAGTTAAAGCTTTCAAATGGTGAAGCTTTTACCAAAATTGGAAAGTTGTCAGTCATGGATTTGGAAATATAATAACTCATTACCGGTCAGTATTTTCCATTTTTCTCTCCGATATGTATTCTAATATTTACTGTTCCTGCTCAGGCAGGAAAATATTTTCCATTAGACATTATTGTTGAACAGCAAACAATTATCAATAACCCATGCAGCTCTAAAATTCTAAGACATTTTTATGAACGGTTATGCTGGAGCAAAAGCGGCACCAGGAAAGCTGTAAGTGCTACAGCAATTGCAGAAATGGCAACCCCCTGCCAATCTGCTACCTTCCAGGCCAGCATTGCACCTCCAGATCCAAGGCTGCCGCCAATAAACATCCCTACCATGAATAAACTATTCACTCGGTTGCGTGCTTGTGGCTTAAGCCCGTAAATTATCTGCTGATTGGCAACCATGGCACTCTGCATCCCGAAATCCAGAAGAATAACCCCGAAAATTAAGCCGATAAGGGAATTCCAGCCTGCAAGAACGAGCCAGGCCAGCAGAGCGGCAAACGCACCTGTAGAGACAACCCGGCCTGGTCCCCGTCGGTCAGCTAGACGTCCGGCTATGGGAGCTGCAAGTACTCCAACTACTCCAATAATGCCAAAAAGTCCTGCGATATCAGCGCCAAGATGGAAAGGAGGCTGTTCAAGATGTAGCGCAAGGATCGTCCAGAAAGCACTGAATACGGCAAAGAGTAAACCCTGTGTCAAGGTAGCTCGACGTAACCTGGATTCCTCGCTCCAGAGTCGTAGAAGTGAACGAAGCAGAAGACCATATTTCATCGAAGTTGCGGGGCGGCTGAGCGGCAATAACAGCGCCATTGATGCCGCTCCGGCCAGGACAAGGGGGATACCAAACCAGAACATGGTTCTCCAGCCGTAGTGAGTAGCAATAAAACCGGCTAGAATCCGGCTCAAAAGCATGCCGCTCAGCAATCCACTCATAACGCTGCCGATGACTGCGCCTCGGCGGTTATCAGAAACTAGCGATGCGGCAGCCGGTATTATTTGCTGCGTGACAGAAGCTGTGAAGCCAATGCAAAGTGAGGCACCTAACAGAGCCCAACCAGTAGATGCAACGGCAGCAAAAAGCAGTGATAAGGCCAAAACAAAGAATTGTGAGACAATTAAACGGCGACGTTCTATCAGATCTCCCAGGGGTACAAGAAGCAACAGCCCAAATGCATAACCAAGTTGGGTAGCAGTCGGAATAAGGCTGGGAGCCAATTCGCCTGGGAAGGAGCGAGTAATAACCCCAATCATTGGCTGGTTATAATAGATGTTCGCTACTGCAATTCCACATGCACAGGCCATCGCAAAGATAAGCCCTTTACCTGGCTCAGAGATATTTCCAGTCTGGAATGAACTCTTTTTCAAATAATAGTTTCTTTCTTCCGACATTAGTGCAATTTACATCAATCAAGTACCTTATTTATTTTCCTCAGGTACAGGTTGCATCATATAACCCGTGATAAAAACCACATCTTTGTCATTTCTTACTTAATCCCATGAAGCTAAGAAAAGGTTAGGTATCGAGGACTAACGTATTCTGAACATAACCGATAGTAACCTGATAAGCAAAAGCTTAAAGGAATAAATGGAAGCTGAAGCATCCTGATTATTCTTCAGGCTTCAACTTCCAGCTGGTTTAGTTTATTGTAAAAATCAACTATCAACTTTGCAGCTTCACTTTCCATGTTCAACTGGAAAATTCGAGTTTGCTTTCCTAAGGGTTTTTCTATAACAACCCCCGATCCAACCAAAGGTGTGATAACCCTTGATACGCTTGCGTGTGACAATCCGGTTTCCTCGGCTATTCCTGAAAGATAAGTTGGTTCATTTTGCCGTTCAATAAGGTTCTTAAGGACTGTCATCTGTGCAGTTTTTCCAAATATTTGTTCTAATTTATCCATGTTTTTCATCTCAGAAGTGGCTTTTCTCTATTATTAGTCTCAGCTTCTAATACTACTGACATTCCGCAGATGTCTGACAAATTTACCTATTTTTTATTAATATATAAATATCACAAATGTCCTATCTTTCTTCGGCTTTCATTA
>NZ_LMVP01000020.1 GCF_002287235.1 Methanosarcina spelaei | reverse complement strand
TGTGGACATACCCTAGAGGATGTTGAAGTTGAAGCTTATGAGAAAAGACAGGTTTTTGACATTCCGCCTGTAAATCTTATTGTTACAGAACATCGAAGTCAGATTAAGATCTGTCCTTGCTGTGGAAGATTAAATAAAGCTGAATTTCCAGAATCAGTAAATTCTCCAGTTCAATATAGCCGTAATATCTTAGCTTCAGCAATTTACTTTAAAAATCACCATTTCATTCCTTACGAAAGGATTTCGGAATTGTTTAATGATGTAATGGGGATAAAAATTTGTTCTGCTACCATTATTAAAGCAGAAAGAGAATGTTTCCAGAATCTTGAAGAATTTGAAAACCTAATTCGAGAAAAGGTAATAGCTTCTCCTGTTATCCATTGTGATGAAACTGGAATGAAAGTTCAAGGAAAAAGACATTGGCTTCATGTAGCTTCTACTGACAAATACACCTGTTATTTTACTCATGCAAAAAGAGGATCCGAAGCTATTGATGCTATGGGAATTCTTCCAGAGTTTAAAGGGGTAGCAGTTCACGATGGATGGAAACCTTACAACAGTTATAATTGTGATCATGCTCTTTGCAATGTTCATCTCCAGAGAGAACTTACTGGAATTGAAGAGAATTATAAACAGCAATGGGCTAAAGATATGAGTGAGCTGTTATCTGAAATGAAAAAGTATACTGATGAGTGCAAAGAGCAGGTCAAAGATCTGGATTTTGAACAAGTTAAGGCATTAGAAAAAAGGTTCAATGCTGTAGTCGCGAAAGGAATTGAAGAAAATCCACCTTCTTTAAATCCTGAAAGACAAGGAAAACGTGGTAAGAATCCAAAAACCAAAGCAAGGAATCTGCTTGATAGGTTTATAGAACACAAAGACAAGATTCTGAGATTCCTGACAGACTTGAAAGTTCCGTTTGAGAATAATCAAGCAGAAAGAGATGTCAGGATGATGAAGCTACAACAGAAAATATCAGGAACTTTCAGAACTACACGGGGAGCGGAAGCTTTCTGCAGAATTAGAGCATATATTTCCACAATAAGAAAGAATGGTTTACCTGTTTTAGAGGGTATTCTCGCGGCGCTCAAAGGAGCGCCGCTAACTATACCCTGAATAGTTACCTTTATTTTTGAAATTAGGAATTGTTCTGTTATTACGTGGAGTAAAATACATGCTCAAACGAATTTTTGTTATCTAAATAGGAAATATATGCTCTTAATTTCCCATTTATAAACTAAATTCGGGCTCTTCGCTGTTTTGTGTGGGTAACTTCAATTCATCTACTAAATACTGAAGTAACATATCCAATATCCTGAAACACTTGTTGTTGAAAACCACATTCAAGCTTGATGTTTCTCTTTTTGACCTAGCTACTATTTAACTGATTAATTATTTTCAACCCACACGAAACAGCGAAGAGCCAATACTTTCTTATATTGTCAACTTTGTCGCCTAATTCAATGTCAGTTCCTCAGATCAGGGCCTGGTAGTAACCGTTCTTCTTCACGACTTCAATGGGGAGAGAAAACAGTTCCGAGAGGTTTGCGTCGGTCAGGATTTCCTGCTTTTTTCCGTCCATGAAGATTTTTCCGTTTCTTATAAGGATCACACGGTTAATTTCGGGAATGATATCTTCAAGAGTGTGAGTAACGAGAATAATACTCTTTCCTGAGCCGGCAATTTTCCGAACAATTTCACGGAAGCTGTGAAGAGCTTTAAGGTCAAGGCTGTTTGCAGGCTCATCCAAAATAAGAGCCTCGGGGCCATGTACAAGAGCTCTCCCTATAAGTACCCTCCTGGCTTCTCCGGAGGAAAGTTCGGATATCAGCCTGTCTGTAAGGTGGGAGATCTCAAGAAATTCAAGCACTTCTCTTGCTCTGGTTTCCATTTCAGGGGTAACTTTATGGTTATAGTAAATTCCTATGCTGCTGAAAAAACCTGAGAGTATGACATCCAGCACACTAACCTGACGGTAGTAGGTCTGCTGAAGGTCACCTGAGACTATTCCGAGCAATTTCCGGAGCTCAAAGACATTCCAGTTCCCTTTTCCCATAATATTCATAACAAGCCCATCTGCTGATGCAATGGGGTGATATTCTTTTGTAAACGTCTTGATTAGGGAAGATTTCCCAGAACCATTAGGCCCGATAATTGCAACATGTTCTCCCTGCCCAATTGACAGAGACACCGAGTCAAGGATCTTTCTACCGCTCCGGACAACGGTTACATTTTTCAGTTCCAGCAAGAAAAGAGAATCAGTTTTCTCTGGAAAATCCATGTTTTGAGTCATTTTTACCATCTATCTGAAAATCTTGATAAAATTTCACGAATATTGTAAATACGAATATTGTAAATACGAACACAGAGAATTAAAACTTCACTCAATTTTTCTAGAGCAGACTAATATATACTTTTTGATATAATTGTTTACAGTTTACTGTCTACATTTTCAAAATATATTAGCAGAAAATAATAAACCTGAATAAATCTATGATATAACCATCTAATCACTATAACAAGTTTTCTGACATACTTAGGTCCATTTAATTTGTTTTCGTGCCCTTAATTGTCTAAAGATTCTTAGCAGGACTTTTCTAAAAATTGTTAATCTCTATTTTAGGTTCTTGTCTTTGTTTCTTACGTGTATATAATCTTACAATATAGTTTTGCCTCTACCGAAAAACTTGGGAGTTCGGGAGGGTTCTTTGTTGGAAGTCTGCAATGCTCGGGGTTCGTTCAGTTCTTACCTCTACGAGATACGTTTCATCATTCTTTTCTATGTAATCGGAGATTGGGTCTCTACTGTTTGTGCCTTACCTCAGGGTATGGAGTACAATCCGATTCCTGCAATGATTCTGGAAAATTACGGTATATATCACCTTTTACTCGTAAAAATAGGTTTTATTCTCATGCTTTTTTATGTAGCCCCTTTAATAAAAACATCGGGGAAAAAATGGGCTTTCATGAAACATACAATAGAATCCGTTGGAGTCTTTGTAACCGCAAATAATCTTATGGTCGTCTATTATGGGAATAGCCTTATACAGGCTCTAGGGATTGTCTGATTCAATCAGGCCTGTGCAGCCTGCCTGTTTCAGTTCCTTATCTGTTTTTTCAGTTCCTTATCTGTTTTTTCAGTTCCTTATCTGTTTTTTCAGTTCCTTATCTGTTTTTTCAGTTCCTTATCTGTTTTTTCTGTCACTTATCTGTTTTCTCAGACCCTTGTTGCAGGTTTAGAGGCTAACTGAGTTTTAATTTCATCTTGTTCCGAACTATTTGATTTTCCGGGCAACCTTCCAGAAACATCTGGTTTATTTTATTTCACGCTGCATGATTTATCCATTACCTGGTTTTCGCGTAAAGAAAGCAGTCGTAATAATCTTCCCCTATGCGATGAACTTTATTCATTATGCCTTCTTTTTTATACCCGCATTTCTGGGCGACACGCTCGCTTGCAAGGTTCCGGGTATCCATAAGGATGATAATTCTCTGTAAATCCAGTTGTTCAAACCCGATTTTTTCAAGCTGTCTTACAGCCTCGGTTGCAATCCCCATTCCCTGGTAATCCCTGTCAATGAAATACCCGTTTTCTCCTATCCAGGGCCTATGCTGGTCGATCTTTATTCCGCAAGCCCCTACAAGTCTTCCGTAATAGAGAATGGAAAAGTTGTACTCAAAATTAGCCTTCCTTTTAGTTTCATTTAGCCTCAGAAAATATCTTTCTTCTTCAAGCGTTTTTATAGGAAACTCAATGAACTCGAGATTTGTATGAGTAATTATGTCAAAAAAGCATTTGGCATCAAAGAGTTCCTGAGGGCGAATTTTTACTCTGGGCATAAATAGAAATTGAACTTCCCTATGAAAAATGTTTTCAGGCTCTGTTTTATTCACTTCCACTTTTAATTATTAGGGGAATTTTAAAAGTAAAAACGTAGTGTAATATGAATTAATATGAATTAATTTGAATTAATATGAATATAATGCAAACATATATAAATAAGATATAAATACGCCTCCTATTAAATAGACGACTGTGGAACCCAATACTATATCCAGAATTAGAGAAGAGTTAGCTCTCAACGCAGATGAGAAAACAAAAAACAGTTCATCCCGGTTTTTTAAAGAAGAAGTCTACTGCTACGGAGTAAAGACTGCGATTGTGGGAAGAATTGCAAAAAATTACTTTAATGAAATGAAATCCGAAGGCAAAAAAGAAATCTTTGACCTTTGCGAGGAACTCTTTAGGTCCGATTATTGCGAGGAAGCCTTTATTGCAGCCTATTGGGCCTACATGGTCAGAAATGACTACTCTGAGGATGATTTCTTCACCTTTGAACGCTGGGTTGAAAATTACGTTAACAACTGGGCGAAATGTGACAGCTTATGCAACCATGCAGTAGGCTCTTTTATAGAGAAATTTCCGAAACATATGGAAAATCTCAAGCTCTGGGCCCTGTCGGACAACATGTGGCTAAGACGAGCGGCTGCAGTAACCCTGGTCCTGCCTGCCAGAAAAGGGAATTTCCTTAAAGATGTTTTTGAAATTTCTGACCTCCTGCTCAAAGACAAGGAAGACCTGGTCCAGAAAGGCTACGGCTGGATGCTCAAAGAAGCCAGCAAACCACACACACAGGAAGTCTTCGAATACGTGATGAGTAATAAAAAAGAGATGCCTAGAACCGCACTCAGATACGCAATTGAGAAAATGCCACCGGATTTGAAAGCCAGAGCTATGGAAAAAGACTGGAAAAAATAAAATTAGAAGTAACTAAATATTAGAAATTATAGACGAAAAGTTAGAAGTTAAAGACGAAAAGATAGAATTTAAAGACAAAAATTAGAGATTGTAGATGAAAATTACGGATTTTAAACGAAAATTAGATCTTAAACGAAAATTAGATCATAGACGAAAATTGGAGATCATAGACGGAGAGTTAGAGGTAAAAGGGAGTAAGGAGCCTTTCAGACACAATACCCCCATATTGCATCTTTGTCCCCTTACCCCCCTAGTGTTCCCCTCTCGTTCCTGTATCTCTGCCTGCAACTTAATTCTGCAGGAGCTCATTCACACAATTTTGGTCTACGTTACAGTTAAAAGGATCTCTTCACAAGTATTTTGTTCTATTTACCCAGCTATGTTACGAATGTAACACTTCGAAAAATTTTAATAATAACGTTTTCTCCATCTTGATTTTCTAAAAATTTCGTTAATTATGTAAGTTTTTTTGTTGATTTGAATTTCATTTTTTGAGAAAAAATGTGAACAATTAAGAGAAAAATAAGATAACAGGCTGTTGAGAGTTTTATCCGGTCAAAAAAAGTGTTTTCTAATTGATCTGGCCAAGAAGATTTTTACACCTGATTCTTAAAATCAAATAGATGCTATTCTTCCCGCGTCCGTTATAATATACCCGTTTTCGCCATCGGCTATATATCCCATTGATTTGAGTTCCCGAAGGTGGTTATAAGTCATTCCTTTAGAAATTCCGGCAGTCGCCGCAATTTGGGGAACCGAAGAAACTCCTTTCTGGATCTCTTCAAGTATCAGTTTCTTTGTTTCCGAGAGGTTAAAACTCAAAACCGGAAAATCAATCATGAAACTGTCTTCTTCGGTAACATACACAACTCTCTGTACCATATCGTTCCTTGCATATGCCCCGAAAAGCGCTCCAAAAGCCTGCGGCTTCCGTCCTCCAGACACATTTACAATTACCTGGCTGCCCCTGTCATGTTCCTGTTCTATCAGTTCAGCAACGTCTTTTGCTACACGCACAGTATCATAAACAGACGTGTACTTTTTCTCAACTTCAAGAGCATTTCTAAAAGTTTTTTCGATCATTTCCTCAGACTGCACTTTTTTTTCAGGAGCCCCTTCCTCTGACAGCAGTATAATTTTTGAAGGAGAAAGCCTGGTCACACAGATGATAACAGGCTCAAGGGAATAGATTGTAGAGATAAGTGTAAGCTTTGACATTAGATGCTTAGTATTGCGGGGTTGGGTTAAATGTTTTACTATGCGTATAGTATCCTATAAATTAATTAAATTTATTTATTATTATATTAATTTTTAGAAATGTATATATATAATGTTAACAATGAATGTTTAAGGTTCACAAATATAGTCTTGAGTCAAATTAATAGCATTAATAGTTTATTACCATCTATTTCAAATATTTCAATGTAATCATGATGAAGTTTTGGGGAAAACTAAGTAAATGTTGACAGATATTAAACAACTTACTGAATTATATTTGCAAAATGAGTATGGAGCATTGCTAAATAATAAAAATTGGAATGACTTTCACAACGAATTAATCTTAAATGCTTCATTGGAAAATATCAAAGTACTTACAGATACTCCTCCTAAAAAGTGTAAATATGCTTTATTCGTAAATATCAGTACTGAAGATAGAACTTGCGAGATTAATGATTATATTGAATTTGATTCTGTGAGAAATTGGCCAGATAATCTTTTTTGGAGAGGTTCTGGAGGGGCGAAGAGTGAAGCAATAAGAAGCAATCCTCATAAAATCTGTTCTAAAAAAGAAAATAATTTTTCTACAATTTTCATCAAACCTCTCGAAACTATATTAGAAAAGTATTGCATTTTATATGAAGGCAATAAGAAAAAAACAAAAGAAACTAAAGTAGGGCCTCTATTTTGGGATGAAGAGAGAATAAATGAAAGAATTTGGCTTCAAACAATTGTAGATGCTTTAAAATTAAATGAGAAAGTAATAAATGAAGGCATTAATAAAAAGTTTCCAACATTGAAGCCAGGTGAAGAAGAAATCTTTATTGGATTGACTATTGACAATAAATCAATTGGTGAATACGAGTTATTTCGTAGATACCTACTGTTTGTAAGATTTCGAAGCGGTATCCAAGATAGCACCAAATTATTCGGTAATAAAAAGATTGTCAATGCGGTAAAAGATAACGTTTTTTTTGGTTTATGTCCTTCTTGTAAAAACGAAAAATTACTTTTGGATCAATGGACTGTACCTGCAGAACTTTCATTTTATCAGAAAACGGATAAATGCCATTTTTCTTATGAGCATGAATCCTGTTCTTCTTTCCGTTTATGTCAAGCATGTGCTGATTCTTTATACATATTTAAGCAAAGATTGTTACCATCGCTTACTCGGGAATTGGGAGGTAACGAATGTTTGGTTTTACCTTCAATTAAGTTAATTTCAGAAGATTTTCTCGAAAAGACAAGACTTTATGCAAGTATTAAAAGTTTAATAGAATCTTCAAAAGAAAAAGTATCTAGTAGCGAAGAGAGACTTCTTCATCGATTAGGAAAACTTGGATCTTGTGCGACGGTGACTTTTGCATTCGGTGATGCAATAATTACAAAAGGTGACTCCACCAACGTTAGAAGACTTGACAGGATTAACGTTATTTTTCCCGATGTATTACCAAGTAGACTTTCTAAAATCGACGATGCAATAAGAGCATCAAATGACCAATTATCTGAAATGTGGGATTTAACAGGTAGAAATTGGAATTGTCAATGGAAGATTACAGATGACTTCATAACATTGAAGCAAATTTATTATCCTTACTGGGAAGAAAAAAAGAAAGAAAAAAGTAAGAGTCGGAAAGAAGTTGAAACTTATTTAAGAGCCATTTTTTATGGATATGATATATCCTATGAAAAAATTGCAAACGATTGCGCAAATAATTTAATTTCTTCTATAAAAAGAACTATTCATTCAAAACAAGACGATACAAATTCAAAGGCTACCTTCCGTAATTACATGAATAGTCTTTTATCTATTTTCATTTTTTTAGACACTTTGAAAATTACAGATGTTAATTCGAATAATGAGGTTCTAACAATGAATGATAAAATTACTTTTGAATTTCAAGAAATTCCAAATTTAGGTAAATTCATTGAAATGCATCCGTTTTTAAAAGAAAAAGAATATCTATCCCCTTTTTTTGTAGGCTGTTTGTTTTCATATGCTGAATACTTACAAAAAAACAATAGTAGGGTTGCAGCATACAACTGGCTCGGTACAATGAGTTTAAATTATACTGACATTTTAGAAGATATTTATCCAAAGATCTTGAAATATATTTCAAGTAAAGAAAAAATTGTATCAAGTCCAAGAATACAAGAAATTATGAAAGCAGTAGCTCATTTTGATGTAGGTAGATGTGATAATGATAGGGCAGCCCTAATTTCTTTTTGTCATGGCTGGGCCTTAGGTAGAGATTTTATTTTTATGAAAAAAAATGAAGGTTTGGATGCAAGCGTAAGTGAAAAGAGGAGAAATAATGATGAATAACAACGAAAATAATCCACTAAAAAATAGACATGAAACTCTTTTTTTATGGGATGTTCGAAAAAGTAACCCTAATGGGGATCCTAATGGAAATGAACCACGTATTGATCGATATACCAATAAATGTGACGTCATGGATGTATGCATCAAGAGGTCTGTAAGAAATTTTGTCTCAATAGTTAACGGGCCAAATAGTATACTTATTAATAAACTTGGAAATGATTCTTCTGAAACTGTAACTTTAACCAATAGGATTTCCGATTACTTGTTCGGCACCCCTGAGCAGATTGAAAAGACAACAAAAATAGTTAAAAGAATAGTTGAAGATCAGTTGAAAGAAGATAAACAATACAAACAATTTCTTGAGGATCCTTCGCCTAAAACCTTAGACGGTATTATAAATAGCAAAAGTAAAAA
Source organism: Methanosarcina spelaei (assembly GCF_002287235.1). Classification (GTDB taxonomy): domain Archaea; phylum Halobacteriota; class Methanosarcinia; order Methanosarcinales; family Methanosarcinaceae; genus Methanosarcina; species Methanosarcina spelaei. The sequence continues at coordinate 7,014 of NZ_LMVP01000020.1, read as the reverse complement.
AGATTTAGAAAAAATAGTGTCAAACGAAAGTGTAAATGTAGAGGCACTCCAGAATACAATCATAGCAGAACTTAGAGCATATTTATGTTGTATGTTTAACGATTTAAGAATGTTTGGTAGTATTCTTGCGTTAGAAAACGATTTAAAAGCTTTAGGAGGTCCAATTACAGGACCTATCCAGATAGAGATTGGAACTTCTTGTCATCGTGTAGTTCAATCTAATAAGCAAATAACTAGTGTAATGTCTAGTAGCGAGGAAAAAGAAGCTGGAATCATAGGGGATACTCACTGCATTGAGTACGGACTTTTTGCGACTAGCGCTATAGCAAATGAAAATGCGGCGAGATTTACTGGTTTGACAGAAGATGATCAATATTTGTTTTTGAAAGCTCTATGGAGAGGTACTCGTGAACGTCATACAAGAAGTAAGAATCAAGTACCGAGGCTTCTTGTGGACATCGAATACAATAAGCCATTCCATTTTGGAGATCTTGTAAATAATATCAAATTAATACCCAAAATGAATGTAAAAAATGGAAAGCTAATTGAAGAAGAAAGTTACAGAAGTATTGAAGATTTTAGTATCGATTTAACTTCTTTTTTTCAAAAAGTAAACTCAAAAAAAGATATTATAAACAATATTAAATTCTTTTCTTATGATTTAATATCATTGAAAAATTTTAAGGAAAAATTGGATACGGAGCTAGCTGGTAAAGTAACAGAGGTAAATGATCTCGACATTGATTCCCCAAAGGAGTCGAAACAAGAATGAAGGTTATATCCTTTTTAATGAAAGGGAGGTTTGCACATTTTTGTTTGCCCTTTACAAACGTATATAGGCTTACTCAGCCTTGTCCAACAAAAACTGCAATAATGGGGTTTATCGGCTCAGTAATGGGCATAAATAAAAACGATTTTATTCTATATGATAAGCTTAAATGTGGAATTGAAATTGTTGATGAAGTAGAAGGAATCAAAAAAAACTATAGAACAATAAATGTTCCATATCTCGGAAGAAAAGGTTTTGCTGGCAATTCAGCAAATAACCAATCTTCTAGAATCTCAATTGAAGTAATAGTTGATCCAATTTACAAAATCTATCTTCTAGGCGACGAGAAATTTCTTTCTGAAATTCAAAAATTAATGTTGCTTAGAGAACCAGTGTACACTCCATATCTTGGACTGGCACAATTTATTGCAAGTACAGAATTTCACGTAAGCGAAATTGTCGACGCCCAAGCTGTAGAAGGTGAAAATGTAAACGCAAGTGGAGCATTTATCAGAAAATTTCATGGAGATTTAGATTTCTCTAAATTGACTTATGGGTCGATAAGACTGACTGAATTTGAAGGAATAAAGGGAATTTCACCACCAAGAAATTTTGAGCATAGTGTTTTCGCCATTAATCTAGACTCAGCTCCAATCCCATTAAAAGAAGTTAAACAAGTAGTGAGAATTCCAGAGTGGGATAAATATGTTCCATTTTTCTGAGATTAAGTCACATCCAGATTTGCCACTAGAAAGTCATTTGTCTCAAGTGGCAGAAATAGCTCTAGAGATTTTGAAAAATAAGAAAATAGATTTTAATGAGTTTGGAATTTCAGAATCATGTGTTCAAGATCTTGTAAAGATGACAGCTTTACTTCATGATATTGGCAAATCCACAACTTTTTTTCAAAAAAGATTATCTACTGGATACAAATTTCCTAATGGCGAACATCAGCATTCCGGTTTATCATCCATAATTGCTTACAAGCCACTAATTGATTACTGTGTTAATAACAATATTGACAAATATATCGCCCTTGCTCCAATTATTGCAATAAAATTCCATCACTCTGAATTTTCAAATTCAGTAAATATATTGCCAAACGACTATTCTATGGAAAAACGTATTGAGAACTTTTACAAATGTATCCTTGAATTACCTTTACTACAGAGTATTGGGCTATCAGTTAATGAATTTCCCCCATCTCCGTTAGAAATTGACTGTGAGATTGAAGATTTATTGTCAGAGTTTAGCAATTGTTTACCTGAAAAAAAAATGCAATTTAATATATTAACGCTTTTTATATACTCACTTCTTTTAGAAGCGGATAAAGCATATTTAGCAGTAAGTGACAAAGATCTATATAATCGAAGGGCAATAAAAATAAATAGAAATGCTGTTGACGATTATAAAATTGTAAAATTTACAGATAGTAAAACAGAAGTAAATAAAACACGAGAAAAGGCTTATTGCGAAGTGATAAATCAGTTAGATAATACTGATTTAAAAAACCATATTTATTCTCTTACTCTACCTACAGGAATGGGAAAAACATTATTATCTGCATCTTGGGCTTTAAAATTAAGAGATAAGATCGAAGCAGAAAATGGCTTTATCCCTAAAATAATTGTTGCCCTTCCTTTTCTTTCTATTATTGAACAGTCTTCTAATGATTATGAAGATTTTTTAGGGCGTCCGAAAGAGGATATTTTTCTTAAAACTCATTCTCTTTCTTCACTTGAATTCAAAGATTATGAACATAACACTGCTGAATTTTTTATTAATATTTGGAATTCTCAGGTTATTATGACTACTTTTGATCAATTGCTGTATGCTTTTCTAAGTTTTAAACCTAAAAGCCTCATGAGATTCCATAACTTAATGAACTGTATAATTATAATGGATGAAATTCAAGCTTTGCCTCCTCATCTTTGGGACCCTTTTAGTAATTTTATTAATGAGATAACTAAGATAGGCAATAGTTATTTACTAGTCATGTCAGCTACAATGCCGCATATCATAGACAATGCAGTAGAATTGGTTCCTACACAGAAAGATAATCAACTTGAAAAAGGGCCTGAGAGATATTTTGAAAAGTTATCGAGGTATAAACTTATTTTAAAACATAAAAATCTTCAAAATATAACTGAATTTATTGAAAATCTTAAGTCTAATTTAAAAAACGTCGATGAAAATAAAATAATGATTGTTCTCAATACCAGAGATTCTGCAAAAAAAGTTTATGAAGGGTTAAAAAAATATTCTAATGGCCGAGATCTATATTTTCTCTCATCCTACGTGATTCCGAAAAAAAGGTTAGAAAGGATTAATCAAATAAATGAAAGTAAGAATGCTTTGGTAGTGACTACTCAATGTATTGAAGCAGGCGTGGATATTGATATGGATTATGTAATTAGAGACTTCGGACCTTTGGATTCAATTATTCAGGTAGCAGGAAGATGCAATCGAGAGGGCCTAAAAAATACTAAAAATGTGAAAATCATCCGATTATATGATCCGAATTTCAAAAGTAACTTTAACCCGAGTGGTGAATTTAATAGAATGGTTTATGATAACCTTTCCCTTGATGCTACCTTAAAGATATTAGATGTTGAAGGAGAGGAAGTTTTGGAAAATAAGGTCTTTGGCCTAGCAAAAAAATATTTTTTTGAGTTGAAACGAAAAGATTTAGGAGCTTCTAGAACTAAATGTTTGTTAGATCTATCCCACGAATATATAAAAAATGGTAAAAATTTCAAGTTTGACATTCGCCGAGAGTTGAGAGGAGATTTGAAACAATATAATTTGATAGTTGAAAATTTCGCACCTGAATTAAGAAAGGAAATAGAAAATATTTTGTCAGCAAATGTAGATCGTTGGGAAAAAAGAAGAAACTTAAAAGCTATAGCAAATAAAATTTCAGTTAATTCAATTTCTGTGAACGCTTACAAGTTTGATCCAGAAGAAATAGCAAAAAAAGGAAAAGGCAATTTCTATTTCCTTAACCCTGAGTATTATGACGAAGAGATTGGTTTTAACTATGTAACGCCGTCAAATAGCTATATTGTTTAAATTTATAACCATAAATTATTATGACTCCTCGAATTTTCATATTAACTCTCAAATCTACTCAACCAATAAGAGGATCCTCAGCTCAGCTTAGAGGTTTCTTTGCAACCAAGTTTAACGAATATAATCTCCTTCATCAGCATAATACTGACAAATTCATTTACAATTACCCTCTCGTTCAGTATAAAATGGTCAATAAAACTCCAACAGTAATTGGGATTAACGAAGGAGCAGATGTTTTAATAGAAATTTACGACAAGTACGATAAAATAAGGCTTAAAGATAATATTTACGAAATTGTTGAAAGGGAAATTTTATACAAAAATGAAGATTTTGGTCTTTCCGACAAATTTCACACCTACAGTTTCGAAACTCCCTGGTTTGCCCTCAACCAAGAAAATTTCACAGATCGATACAAGAAAATAGGAACTGTCGAACAAAAAGAACTCCTTCGAAAAACCCTGGTTGGAAATATACTTTCGATGTCCAAGTCCCTTGGCTACACTGTTCCAGAAAAAATTAAGTGCGAGATAAATTTGTACCCTGGTAGCAGTAGAATGAAAGGAGTGGAAATTGCTACGTTCAAAGGGGAGTTTATGGTAAATTTTCTTATCCCTGACTATTTCGGCCTTGGAAAATCCGTATCTCGCGGTTTTGGAACGGTGAAAAGATGCAGCTTGTAATCAACACCCACGGCTCATTTCTAAAAAAGCAGAACAACTGCTTCCTTGTAAAAGTTGACGACAAGACCTTTGAAGTCTCTGAAAAGAAAGTTGACAGTATTTTGATTACGACTTCTGCAACCATAACAACCGATGCCATTAAATTTGCTGTGGAAAACAATATCGACATCATTTTTCTGGACAATTTCGGAGACCCTTACGGCAGAGTCTGGCACTCAAAACTTGGAAGCACAACCTACATAAGAAGAAGGCAGCTTGAAATTTCGGAAGAGCCGGAAGGGTTCAGGCTTGCAAAAGGCTGGATTGAACAGAAGATTGACAGCCAGATCCTTTTTTTGAAAGACCTCAAAAAGAACAGGCCTGAACAGAAGGACGAACTTGACGACTATATTTCCGGAATGGAAGAAATGAAATCCCAGCTTGAGACCCTTGAAGGAAAACTTGACGAGATGAGGGGAAAAATAATGGGGCTTGAAGGAATGGTTTCCAGATATTATTTTGAGGCTTTGAGTTTTCTTTTGCCTGACAGGTGGAAATTCAATGGCAGAAGCCGGAATCCTGCAAAGGATGAGTTCAACTGTCTTTTGAACTACGGATATGGGGTTTTGTACTCAAAGGTGGAAAAAGCATGCATTATAGCAGGACTTGATCCTTATGTCGGCTTCAATCATACGGATGACTATAACAAAAAGTCATTTGTGTTTGACCTTATTGAGATGTACCGCATCCACATTGACAGAACAGTTTTCAACCTTTTCTCGAAAAAACAGGTTTCGGACAACTTTTTTGATGAAATCCCGAATGGAATGACTCTTAACAAAGAAGGTAAAGCCGTCCTTATCCAGGCTGTCAATGAAACTTTTGATAAAGAAATAAGCTACAAGGGTAGAAACATAAAAATTGGAAACACAATCCAGTTTGACTGTCACAGGATTGCAAACAGCCTGATCGGAAAATAAAACCTTTAATGCGCTAATAACGCTGTAAGTTCATGATTCGATAAAGTAAAGATTCGATAAAGTAAAGATTCGATAAAGTAAAGATTCGATAAAGTGAAGATTCGATAAAAATAAGAATGAGGGGATTGGGTTTGCTTGTCTGGGTAATATATGACATTACGGATAACAGGACTCGCCAGAAAGTAAGTGACCGCTGTAAGAGCTATGGGCTTTATAGGGTTCAGAAAAGTGTTTTTCTAGGAGATTTAAATACGAATGATAGAGACTCTCTGGGCCTTGAGTGCGAAGAATTGATAGACACCGAACGTGATTCTGTATATATTTTCCCGATGGATGAACAGTCATTCAAGAAAGTCCAGCTGCTTGGTCAAGCTTTTGATAAAGAGCTTGTCAGTGATGAAGTAATTACAAAGTTCTTTTGAGTTTTGAGGTAAACATGACTGATTCTGAGTGTACGGTAGGCGAGCAAAGAGCTGAAACAGACTGTGAAGGAAATATAGCTCCTGAAAATGATCAGGAGAATGAAGAAGAGACATACCTTGAACCTGGTTCTGAAAACGATTCCGGATCAATAATCCGAATTTCAGATGTTCTTGAATACCTTTACTGCTCCCGCTTTATCTACTATATGTACTGTCTCGATATTCCTCAGCATGAAGAAAAAAGGTTTAAAGTTATTAAAGGCCGCGAGGTCCATGAGACAAGGAAACTGACCAACAGGGATTACGTGAGGAAGAAACTTAACTGCATAAGGAAGGAGAGCGACGTCTTCATTGCTTCAAAACAATACAATATAAAAGGAATAGTTGATGAGGTACTTTTTCTTGAAGACGGTACTGCTGCTCCTCTTGAGTACAAATTCGCTGAGTATAAAGACAAGATTTTTAAAACCTATAAGTTTCAACTGGTCTTGCAGGCTCTTTTGATCCGGGAAAATTACAATATTGAAGCAAACCGTGCTTACATCTGTTTTACCCGCAGTAACAGTCTTGTCAAAGAAATGGAAATTACTACTTCTGATTTCAAAAAGGCTGAGAAAATTATTGAGGAAATAATCGATATTGTTCAAAAAGGTTTATATCCCAAAACTACTAAATCTTCTAGGAAATGCGTAGATTGCTGTTACCGAAATATCTGCGTATGAGAATTTTTCTTGTATTTATAAAGGGTTTGATAATTTTCCAGCAAGAATTTTTGCCCCAAAAAAGGGCTCATTTCAGAGCTTTTCTGGGCAAATAGCGGAAATTTTTGCCCTATTCGTGAGCAAGATCCACTAAAACAAGGATTGAAACCTATTTCAAAAGTTGCTACACGGAGATGATAAAATATTCGTGAGCAAGATCCACTAAAACAAGGATTGAAACGGAGGTAAAATAACATGGTGATACAGAGAAAAGGATTATTCGTGAGCAAGATCCACTAAAACAAGGATTGAAACCCAATTCAGCTTTTTTCAGAGAATGCCGAATCATTAATTCGTGAGCAAGATCCACTAAAACAAGGATTGAAACTTATTATAAGGCAACAAAGAGCA
>NZ_LMVP01000019.1 GCF_002287235.1 Methanosarcina spelaei | reverse complement strand
AAATTCTTGATCGAGAAATCTCTCAAAGTGCTGCATTCAGACTTCAGATCTGTCTGAAACTCATAAAGAGTATTGATGATGAGATCGAAGCTTTAGAGAAAGAAATTTTCAATTATGCTTATAAAAAGCATAAGCGAGAAATGGAGATTTTAATGTCAGTTCCAGGTATAGGAGAACTTGGTGCGGCAATTTTACTTGCTGAAATAGGCAATTTCAAGGATTTTTCTTCTGGAGATAAGCTTGCTTCCTGGCTTGGTCTGGTTCCTAATGTGTATCAATCTGCAGATAAATACCACAACGGAAGAATCACAAAGAGAGGATCAAAGGGAGCAAGATGGATTCTTACGCAGATTTCTCAAGCAGCGGCAAGAAAGAATAACAGTAAGTTAAAAGAGTTTTTTAACAGGAAAAAGAAGTCAATTGGGCATTCCAAGGCAATTATTGCCTTGGCAAGGAAAATTGCAACGATAATATGGCATCTTATCGTAAACGATGAGATATACGAAGATGGAACTGGATATCAAAAAGGAGAAATTCAAAAGAGGAAGATTGTTGAGACAGAAATATTCTCAGTTGATGAACGAATAAAAATAATTAGTGAAATATTTGCGATAATGGAAAAAGAAGGTGAAGAGAGCACGTGAGGAAGATATCCTCATGTACTTTCATGCTAAATAGAAGATTAAAGTATTTAGAGAACTGGAAATAAAAAATATACTTGTCTGAGTTGAAAAATAGCAATTCCCTTGAGTTTACAGCTTCCAGATTAAGCTTTTTGTTTTCTTCCTACAAAGAACCACTGATCGTAAGTACCTTCAGAATCGGTGTTATCTACAATCTCACCTTTAACTCCTGCCCTGAGCAGAGCCCCGGCAAGAATTTCAGCCTCAGGCCTGCTGCTAACTGTAAAAAGCATGAGTGCACCCTCACTTGCGACCGATACCGTTTCCCTCATAATATTTACCCAGAGATCTTTATTGAATTCATAGACAAGCCCCAGCATAAACCCCATCACACCATCAAAGCTTCCTGGCTCAAAATATCTGGAAAGAGCCGTTGCATCCATTACAACCGTTCTTCGAGGGTTTAAAACTCCCTGTTCAAGCCCCTGGCAGACTGTACATTTGTTAATCTCTACAGCCAGCGGATTAAGCCCGAGCCTGTGGAGAGCAAGTGTAGACATCCCGTTTCCACAGCAGACTTCAAGAAGCCTGCCTTCAGGGAAAATCCCCTTTTTTTGAAGAATATCGAAGATTTCCTCAACCCTTCGTACGCGATTTTCAGAAAAAACACTCCCATAAGACTCGGGTTTGACCGCGCAACCCAGGCAAAGGTTCCTGTTTACAAGCATAAGCGAGTAGTACTCATTAACAGCATCTCGCCATATTTCCGAAGAAACTTCAACCTCTCTTTCAGGAGGATTAAATGTAAGAAGAGGATCTACAAGGATCTCAAAATCCTTTTTTGAGCGAGCTTTTGCAAGAGCTCCCGTAAAAATCGACCAGAAATCTACAGGGACTTCTTCGTCTGCAGAATTAAAAAGCAAAAGCCCGAGTGTGTGCTCACCTTCATGAACTCTCAGGAGCCTCACCTTCCCTGTCTCTGCAAACCTCCTGACTCCGTTAAGATAGTCAAGTGTACGCTCAATAGTCCTCTGGGCGAGATAGCTTTCCTCTACAAAATAAATGTCTTCACTAATGCCAAGGAGTTCCTTTAAAAGCATATCTGTTTAGATTCGGATGATCTCATATCAAGATTTCGAAAAAGAGATCCAAACTGTGTTTACTCCTACCCAATAACTGTAAACTTCATACCTTCCAAAAAATTCATTTGATTGTTATTATGTGAGCGAAATAGCCAGCATACTCCCGAAACGAGACTTTGACGAGACGAAACTCACTTAAATCTTCTCCCTTGCCTCAACTCAGAATCTTTATATAATTCAGCCCTCTTGAGCGAAAGAAGTGAGCGAAAAGGGCACCGTCCTCCCGAGACGGGACTCGGGTGACGGGACTCGGGCTGGAGAGCCGCAACTCTTCCGAAAGCACCAGTGAAATTGGGATATATCATAACTTCAGTAAATTTTCAATTTTCTGTACTCACTAAGCAGAACTCGTATGTATCAGTCTTTTTGAGTGAGAGAAGAGAGCAAAACGAATACAGGGTCCGAAGCAAAATTCAGGGTATAAATAAAAACAAATGATAAGGCTCTGGAAAGTGAAATAAAGAAGAAAAAGGTATTAAAAGCTGGAAAGGACGTAAAAACCCCAATGTAAGCAAAGTTATTTATAGAATCTGATGACAAAATCAGGAGTTATAAGGATATATATTAACAAACAAAGAAGATTGGAGGATAATATGGCAAAAGTAATACCATTTGCACCAATTGAGCGTTTAATAAGAACCGCAGGCGCTCATAGAGTTAGTGAGAGTGCGGGAATGGCCCTTACGGAAATTCTGGAAGAATATGGACTTGAGATTTCAAGAGAAGCAATAAAACTTGCAGAACACGCAGGCAGAAAAACTGTAAAAGCTGAAGACATAAAATTAGCAAAAGAAATGCTGTAAGTTAAGACTTACCACCTCTTAATGCTATTTACCAGTAGCTTCTTGCTTTACAGGATAAAATAGAAAATAAAATGCTGGTACCCAGCATTTTCTTATTTTTACGTGTGATTTAATTATACATTGTCAGTTTCCAGATTTTTACATGTAATTTAATTATACGTTGTCGGTTTTCAGATTTTTATGTATGATTTAATTATAAATTGTCGGTTTCCAGATTTGCTACGACTAGAGATTTTATAGAGCAAATCTTTGAGCAGAAGGAAATTATGCTCCCAGAATCATATCCGCGAGACCTATACCTGTTACAGTAACGGCAGTTACTACAATTCCTGCTATCATCACACCTGCAGCAATTGCAGGCAAGGCTTGCCTGAACTTGACCCCGAAGACAAATGCAGCTGCACAACCAGACCAGGCCCCAGTAGCCGGCAGGGGTATAGCTACGAATATGGTCAGTGCAAGGAGTCCGTATTTTTCAAAACTCTCTGTATGGTTCCGGCGAGTCTTTGAGAAGAGCCATGTGAAGAAAGTATCAAAGACTGAATAACGTCTTAGATAATTCGAGACCGGCTCAAGAAAGAGCAGAAGGGGGATTACAGGAAGGAGATTTCCAAGCACTGAGAAGAAGAAGGCTTCTAAGGGGCCCATTCCATAGATACCCATTGCAATAGGGATTGCCCCTCTCAGTTCGGAGACAGGTATAGCTCCCATAATCAAAACTGCAAGCCAGTGGGGAACAGACCCCAACATTTCTATTAATGTTATTTCAACAGACATAGTAATCAAGGATTTATAAATTCCGTATGATTATATTTAAAAAAGGCCAAATTCAAGCCCTTTCAACCGTTCTTGAGAGACCTGAGGTGGAGAGAAGCTTTATTCCGAGTCATTGAAACTCTTAATCCGAGTTAGAAAGCGCAAAATGCGCGAGTAAAGCTTCGAGCTGGATCTTTTCAGTCGCTCCTTCAGTTAGCCTGAAATCAATCTCACCTATTATATCTACGAGTTCGACAATGCGCTTTTCAGAGAGCCCAAGGTCCATAATCATCCGGTTATCCATTTCGGAGATTGCCCTGTAAATCTGTCCAACTATGTCTTCTCCAGAGAGCCCCTCTTCGTAGAGCAACCTGTTAAGTTCCTTTCTAGCAGCTCTGAAATTTCCACTTAGAGCAGTTTCTATCAGGTTTCTGATATCTTCCGGATTTGCAGTTGCTGTAGTCCTATAGATGGTTTCCCTGGATATAGGCTTATCCGGCTCAACGAAAGCAGCAGCCTGGAAAGAATTTACGGCTTTTCTCATATCTCCCTGGGCTACGTAAATAAGAGATTCATATCCGTCTTCAGTAACGGACAGCCCCTGATCTTTAGCTATGTATTCAAGGCGTTTCCTGATAGCCTCATCGGAAAGTCGCCTGAACCTGAAGACTGCACAGCGGGACTGGATAGGTTCGATAATCCTGGAAGAGTAATTGCAGGACAGAATAAAACGGCAGTTACTGCTAAAACGTTCCATTGTCCGCCTGAGCGCAGATTGGGCATCTGAGGTCAGCGCATCAGCCTCATCAAGGAAGATAATCTTGAATTCGGCTCCTCCCATAGAGGCAGTTTTTGCGAAGTTTTTGATTTTTGTCCGGACAACGTCAATTCCTCTCTCATCCGACGCATTAAGTTCGGTAAAGTTTTCACGCCACAGGTCTTCCCCGAAAATCTCTCTTGCAATCGAGACGGCAGAAGCGGTTTTCCCGACTCCCGGTGGCCCGGAAAACAACAGATGGGGAAGATTTTTCGTTGCAACATAGGACTTCAGGCGTTCTATTGTTTCTTCCTGCCCCACCACCTGGTCTAGCCTCACAGGCCTGTACTTCTCAATCCAGATCTCTTCTTTAATCGTAGAGTCCTCCATTCATGCTTGCATCATATTTAGAGAAGATTATATTTAAACTTTTGAATGTTCTGAGTTGTATGTTTAACTGCATTTTAAAATAAAGTTTGTGCGTTACAGCCAGGATACAACCAATATATAAATGTATAGAAAGCTCGGAATAAAAGAATAACAAGAGAAGGGAAATGGCGACTTTAAAGTAGAAAGGTTAAAGAAAAACAATAACAGAGATCAATCCATGTAGACAGTATGCAGAGTTTCATAGATTGGCCCTTTCGGAGTCAGTGTACTTTTCTTTAAAAGCACTTTGTTTACGCACATAGTGCCGATTTCGGTGTCCTTTAATTCCTTTACTGTGTTTATAAATGCCGTTTTCTGATCCTTCTTGAGGTATTTTACCCTGGCAAGAGTAGCATGGGCAGTAAATTCCTTGTCATCTTTTTCGAATTTAAAAGGCTCCAGCAACTTTTCTACATTGTCATGTAACGCCCTGAAATTTCCAGTTGAACCAAGCCAGAGAACTCTGGGATTCGAAGGTTTGGGAAAAACTCCAAGTTCCCCTATTTTTGCTTCGAAAGGCTCGCACGTAATGGAGTCCAGAGCTGCAGAAAGCGAGGAAACTTTTGATTCGTCCACATTTCCCAGAAACTTTAGAGTTATGTGAACGAGCTCAGGATCAACAAACTTCAGATCAAAACCGGAAAAGCTGGACTGAAGCTCTCGAATTTTCTCCGCAAAACCTGGATTTAACTCCACTGCTATAAATGTCCTGATCAAAGCATTCACCAATATTAATTGAAAAGCGAACCAGAAAAATCTTCCTATTAATTATCGTCTGGCAAAACTGAATTTAGATACTTTTTCAAAGGAATTGTAAACCCTCCACAAACTTTTTTAAAAATATGAAAAAGGCAACAATGAAAAAGAACAGGAAGAAAAAGGACATATCAAAGGGGTTACAGGGCAATTATAATATATAAGATATAAGTACAGAGAAGGAAATAAGCTTAAGTATTTATAAAGTTGGCCTCAATGTTAACCTGAGGGAAAGAGTTTTAGCCTGGAAAAAACGCTAAGTTAAAAAAATAATAATCCTGATTTAAGAAAATAATGTGAGTTCAAAAAAACGATAACTTTAAAATAAAAAGTGGAACCGCAAATCGGTTGCTGCAAAAAGAAAAAGCGGTGGATCATATGGATAGAGCACGTATAATTGCAGAGACGGCAGCCCGTATTTCCAGAGAACTTGATGCTGCCGCAATTATGGTTTCCGGAGAGTTGAGTTTTGAAGGGATCGAAACTGGGGGAATTCCGGTCTACTACATCTCCATGCGTCCTAAAAGCATAATAGACCACCTTGTTTCCACTGGAAAGGATGGAAAAAACCCTCTAAAGGAACTCGGCGACCAGATAAACCGCGAAGCTGCAAGCAACTCTGATCATCTTCAGCAAGCTGCCGCCATAGAATACGTGCTTGGAAAACTGGAGAAAGGGATTATAGTAGGTGTGGTCGAAACCCGCAGTTCCAGTTCGATTATTGTACATAATATCGACGAAAATCCCCTTATAAAGGCCATGAAGGAATGCCAGGAAAGGATAAAGTCTGAAGTAATGAGTGCAATTATGAAAATTTCTTTTGATATTGTCCTGACAGGCAGGGAAGGCAAAAAAATAGGAGCTGCCTTCATAATAGGCGATTCCGAAGAGGTTTTGAAACGTTCTCACCAGCTAATACTGAACCCTTACGCAGGCCACGATGAAATTTACCGGAATATTCTTGACAAGAGAAACTGGGAGTCCATAAAGGAATTTTCCCAGCTTGACGGAGTTTTTGTGGTAGACGAAAACGGAATAATCCAGGCCGCAGGTCGCTACCTTGACGTTGATGCGAAAAATGTGGATATAGAGAAAGGATTGGGAGGCAGGCATGTTTCAGCAGCCGCAATTAGCAGAGATACGGTTGCGATCGCGGTTACGGTATCCGAGTCTGGAGGAATTTTAAGGGTATATAAAGACGCGAAAGAAATAATCTGCATGGAATGCCTGAAGCCTGCTGTAAGATATATCTAATCCTGAAAATCAGAACTTTTTACACAGGATTAGAAATTTCAATTATATCCAGGAAGTGTTGAGTTATCCCCGAAGTGTTGAGTTATCCCCGAAGTGTTGAATTGCTTACTTTTTAAGACAAAGTCTTCACTTAAACATATAAAGAAGAGGGATAGCAAATAAACTCATAAATAAAGAAAGTATATTTCTAAATATGCGGGAAAATAAAGAAAGTGGGACGATTCCATGAGAAGGCAACTTTTTTACATTCCTTTTAGCCTTACATTCCTTCTTCTTTTGATCTTTATTCTAATTTTCGGGCTTGGTTCTCTTTTTTTTGGAATAGTTGTTTCCGCCTTTATGAAGATTGGCTTCTCTATAGAGGACGCGCTCCTTATCCTTTTACTATCCCTCCTCGGAAGCAGCATTAATATTCCTCTGGCAACCCTTAGATCCGATGCCCCGGTAGTTAGAGACACATATGTCCGTGTTTTTGGCGTATCCTACAAGGTTCCGTTCAGGCGTGTGATAAGAAACGAAACGACAATTGCTGTGAATGTAGGAGGAGCGATTATTCCAATTCTAATTTCAGCTTACCTTCTTATGAAATTCCCTTCTTCCCTCCTGCTTGCAGGAGCAGGCATTTTAATAGTTACAATCATAACTCATTCCGTAGCAAAACCAATTCGTGGAATAGGTATTGCAACCCCGGCGCTGGTTCCACCCCTTGCAGCTGCCCTTGCTGCGATTTTGCTGACGTCGATAATTCATATCCCGGATTGTCCAATTGATCAATGCCGCGTTGTCACTGCTTATGCAGGAGGAGTACTCGGAACCCTTATTGGAGCCGATCTTCTTAACCTGGGAAAAATTAAGAATCTTGGTGCTCCGGTTGCAAGCATCGGAGGGGCAGGAACTTTTGACGGAATCTTCCTAAGCGGATTCATTGCTCTTCTTCTGATCTAACAAAAAATCAGTTAACAGGACTGTGTTGAGTCATTAGGGAGTCAATGATTCCAAATAATTGCACTCGATTTTATACGATATTTTGCTGTTTACTCAACACTAGTTAGCGGTGATTAGAAAACAGTCATAAGGCTAAAAATAGGGATAAAAATGTAAAACAAAATGAACTGAAAAGGAAAAAGAAAAAGGAAAAGAAAAAGGGAAGAAAAAAAGAGAAGAAAAAAGAGAAGAAAAAAGAGAAGAAAAAAAGGGAAAAAAAAGAGAAAAGAAAAAGGGAAGAAAAAAAGAGAAACAAGAGAAGAAAAAAGAGAAAAAAAAAGAGAAAAGAAAAAGGGAAGAAAAAAAGAGAAACAAGAGAGGAAAAGGGAAGAAAAAAAGAGAAACAAGAGAGGAAAATGGAAGAAAATTAATCATTTTTAATTATAACTCTCAAGATATTTCTCTTAACCTCTCCTTTTGATAAAGTACTGACAAAGAGTTATTCCGAGAACTCCTGGAAGCAACTCGAACCCAGAAGTTTTTGCGGAAGTTCCTGTTTCGGATTTTTCATCAGGAAGACTACTGTTAATATCTTTTGGATCATCAGCCTTACTCTCGAGAAGAGGAGCAGAGGGTGTAGAAGATGCAGACTCATTCGAGATAGATTCGTTCGAGGCAGGATCATTCAAGACATTTTTAGATTTATTGACACCTGAAACAGCTTTATCCTCTACAGTAACGTCGGTTGCCGGATAGATAATATATCCTTCAGGAGAAGTGCTCCCCTTTCCTTCGTCTGAGGTCTGGAAGTACCAGGAATCGGTAAAGTAGTTCTTTTTATCTTTGTCAAGGGTCAAGGTGATGGAATTTGAGTTCTTAAGGACAATTTCATTTTCAGAAGCTTCCTTTACCTCAAACCCCTGATATTCGTCTCCGTTTTCGAGGACCATTACTTTATCTTTATCAATGAGCCAGGTATACTTGAAGACTGCAAAGGAATCAGTAGCACTTGTGAATACGGAATCTACATAGGTTATAAAGTAGAGCTGGTCTTTCTTACCTCCGAAATCCGCAGTTGCAGTAAAGGTTTTATCAGCAACATTTCCATTTGTGTTTACAATTCCGGACTCAACTTCTTTCCCGTCTTTATCCAGTGAAAACCATACCTTTTCGCCATCGACATCAACCTGGTTAACTACCAGAGAATAATTACTCCCAAGGTCCCAGGAATCTCCGGCCTTTAATGTTTCCTTATCGTCAGATTTCTGAGAAATTACAAGGTTTGCAAGCCGGGTGGAGTCGTTTCCAACGGCGACATCTGTTTTTCCAAACAAGGGAAGCTTATAGTAGAACATCCCGCCAAGTTCCTTAGGAGTTGTATTGGCGGTCAGTCCAAGGTCGGAAACAAGTTCATATTTGTTGGAGAAAGGACGGGTGGTATATACAAGTTCATCTTCACCTATTACATGGTTTCCGGGGTGATTTTTGCCAAGTTCATCCTGACCGTCTTTTTCGACATATTGAAGGCGTTCGCCCCACCAGTTTTCAGACGCTACAAAGTCCTTGTGTTTGTTTACAGGATAGTTAAAGCCGCCAAAAGTGGTCGCATTCCAGCTCAAACCGTCGGATGAAGTCTCGTTAGTGTCAAAAGGCAAACCTCTCAAGGTATAGTTTCCAGAGCTGTTAAGCTCTTTTGCCGGATAGATAATATATCCTTCAGAAGAAGTGCTTCCCTTTCCTTCATCTGAGGTCTGGAAGTACCAGGAATCGGTAAAGTAGTTCTTTTTATCTTTGTCAAGGGTCAAGGTGATGGAATTTGAGTTCTTAAGGACAATTTCATTTTCAGAAGCTTCCTTTACCTCAAACCCCTGATATTCGTCTCCGTTTTCGAGGACCATTACTTTATCTTTATCAATGAGCCAGGTATACTTGAAGACTGCAAAGGAATCAGTAGCACTTGTGAATACGGAATCTACATAGGTTATAAAGTAGAGCTGGTCTTTCTTACCTCCGAAATCCGCAGTTGCAGTAAAAGTTTTATCAGCAACACTTCCATTTGTGTTTACAATTCCGGACTCAACTTCTTTCCCGTCTTTATCCAGTGAAAACCATACCTTTTCGCCATCGACATCAACCTGGTTAACTACCAGAGAATAATTACTCCCAAGGTCCCAGGAATCTCCGGCCTTTAATGTTTCCTTATCGTCAGATTTCTGAGAAATTACAAGGTTTGCAAGCCGGGTGGAGTCGTTTCCAACGGCGACATCTGTTTTTCCAAACAAGGGAAGCTTATAGTAGAACATCCCGCCAAGTTCCTTAGGAGTTGTATTGGCGGTCAGTCCAAGGTCGGAAACAAGTTCATATTTGTTGGAGAAAGGACGGGTGGTATATACAAGTTCATCTTCACCTATTACATGGTTTCCGGGGTGATTTTTGCCAAGTTCATCCTGACCGTCTTTTTCGACATACTGAAGGCGTTCGCCCCACCAGTTTTCAGACGCTACAAAGTCCTTGTGTTTGTTTACAGGATAGTTAAAACCACCAAAAGTGGTCGCATTCCAGCAGAAACCATCGGATAAGGTTTCGTTTGTATCGAGGGGAAAACCAGAGATAACTGGCGCTGGAGCTGCAAAACCCGAAGGAATGATCAGCAAACAAACCGTAAGCGAAACAAGCAAGGAAATCAAAGTCCTTTGAATATAGGGTCTCATAAAGGATTATCACTCTTTTTCATTCGTTACCATATATTTAAACACAATAAGCAAGAAAATATCGGTTGTAGTAATATTTATTATATGAAAAGTAACAACAAATAATTCGAAGTAGTTAATAAATTTTACTAAATAATTCACTCCGAAACTCTAAATCGAATTCTCAAACCTCAAATATAGCCCTTTACTGAGCAATGAAACTTTTAAACCATCAATCGAGCTTTTTGTCATGGAATGCAGTTATAAAACTTATATTTGAGAAGAAATCTGATTTTAGGATGTGTTTTTTGATTGGTGTTGTATGAATTTCCCTTAAATTTCCCTTAAATTTCCCTTAAACGTCCCTTAAACGTCCCTGATTTCCCTCAAATTGCCCTTAAATATCTCATAAATTTCGTCAGCAGTTAAAAGCATGCCACTCTCAAACAAATATCTGTTTAAAATCTTATTTGAAAGCTTCTTCTCTACCGTTTTATTAATCAACTGACTCTCCTCTATCCTAAGCTTATTTAATGGCATTTAAAGGAATACGGAATCCTATTTCCTAATAATAATATAAATAATTTTGTATTTAGAATTCTGTAAAGCCTACAAAAGGTGAAGTTTTTATAAACTCAACAGTAGCTGGGGAAATTAGTAACCCTATAGACTTTACAGAATCTATGAGAACACTGGGTAAGAAAGTAAGAAAAATGTAATAATAAAACTAGATAGTTCGTCTGATTAACTCAACCTGTCATCCTAAAATGAAGCAGATATGCAACCTTTTAAAAAAAAGGATTGAACGAAAACTCCCCTGCAAACCTTTTAAAAAAAGGATTGAACGAAAATTAGCCTGTAACCCTAAAACGAAGCAGAGCTGCGATTCCTCCCAATTTATGAAGCTTTTCTCCGGGCTCAAAGGCCGTGCTGAAAACAACAATCTTTCCCTGGGACTGTTCGACTTCCATCAGAAGCTTATCGATGTCCTCTCCTTTTTCCCGTCCTTCTCGGAGGGTTTCGTCTGCAACAAGCAGAGTTTCGACAGCTCCGTAATTAAGGGCATTCTTAACATCAGCAAGACCATAAGCAGCTTTGCCGTCCATTGAAATCTCACGGATCAGGTCTTCCATCAGGGCGGATTCACGGGCTATACGCGATTCCTGCATAATGCGGTCCACTGCACCTCTGCGCAGAACTTCCTGAAAACCGGACATTCCTATCATGGAGGTATCTTCGACAAGGGCTTTTGAAGCCATAGCCGGCTCTGTTTCCTGGAAATATTTAATGAAATCCTCTTTAGTAAATCCGGGCCCGGCAATAACTATGGATGCTTCCTCAGGAACGGCATGCTTAAGCTGTTCTACAACCTCTCTGAAAAACTCATTCCTCAAGCCAGTCTCTCGCTTTCCGGAGGACTGTCGAATGTGAGAATATATCTCTATTCCATAGTGATGAACAAAGCCAATATCGGCATCGCCTTCTTCTATTGCGACCATAACAACCTTAGGCCGCTTCGAGGCTTCTTCAGCGTCCTGGATCCGCTGGAACTGGTCACTCTTCCAGTGTTCCTTAACGATAGAAAGATTGGATCCGATCTCAACATTGAGAGTATGATAAGAGCCTACATCCATCCCATGCTCTATCATCCCATGTATTCGCAGCCGGTTTGCAAACTTGTGAAACTCGATATCGTCAACTCTGATTCCGAGCCTGACCTTAACTTTTTCAACTTTTTCAGGGCGGATTTTGTCACTTGCAGAATCGGCTTTCCGTTTGGTAACCGCAAAGACAAGGTCTCCTTTTTCGATTATATATTTGAGGTGCCAGAGGTCATCAAGGGTTTCGGCTGTTACTGCAATTTCCCCTTCCCTTCCCTTAAGGGAACGGTTTGTAACCCTCATGCCTTTTTCTCTCCATGCATTTCAATCTCCTCTTCCATTCCTTTCCTTGTTTTTATTTCTGTGGCTTGGTTGGCAAGTTTTTCCCTGAACTCTTCCTCAGTTCCCTCCCTTAGGAGTCGTCACAGAACAAACTATGTATAAGTTTCGATTGGATGCCTTGATTTTCAAGATCATTATCACCAATTAAAAATTAACTTTATGAAAAGTTTGCCTAATCTGTTTTGTGACAGTTACTTAGGTCATTTCCCAGTTTCTGTTCAGTTCCTTCCCTTAGGTCATTTCCCAGTTTCTGTTCAGTTTCCTCCCTTGGGTCACGTCCTAATTCCTGTTCAGTTTCCTCTTCATCATCTTCAGGCTCGTCCTCTACTTCAGGAACTCCATATTCTTCTCTTTCATCCTCGATCCTTTCTCCCTTCCTTTCGGGCTTCGGGTTCTTTAAATCCGATTCTCCGGGTGGGACCTTCATAGCTATCTGGTCAGGAGAGGCGATCTGCTTCACAAAACGGGGGTCATTGAGTTCATCAGCATAAACCCTGTAGATCTTTTTAGAGATGTCATTCTGGTTAAAAGCCCCAGGGACAATTTCGAGAATATAATCCCCATGCTTCCGGACAGCAGAAGCAGGCCCACCTATAACTCTGGTCTCGCCTTTGAGTTCAAGTCCGACTGCAATGCCTAGAGGAATATCCTTAAAGTAATTACGTTCCCCGCGGATAATAAAAGCTCCTTTTTTCACGTATTCTCCTGACTCCGGAGTTTTGCTGACCTGTTCGGCTTTAACCCAGTAGCAGTCCCCGCTGAAATGTCCGGCTTTCCAGAGGCTGGAATAAGAAACAGCAAACTGTGCAGCCTCGTACAATGTGGACTCAGGAACCTCTTTTCCGCCGGTCTTGATAACTGTGAGAGGAGCACCAGGAGTCTGAGTATGGAAGACAAGATCTCTTTTTTCCAGGTATTTCTTAAAGATATCCTCGTTAGTGTCTGCATCTCTGCCTCCCACAACAAAGAAGCCGTCTGAAGACACAAACCACCTGAACCTGTCGTACCAGTGCTTTTTCCTGGACGCCTGAAGTTTCCTTCCTGCCTTTGCAGCCTTTGCGACAGCTTTTTTCTCCATAGCCTTCCTGGTATCTTCGATCGCTTTGATAGCTCCGTCTTTTTTCTTACTAAATTTCTTAACCTTTTCGTAGTATTCCTGAGCATTCTGCGGCACTGTCTTGCGGATGTCAATATTAACGCTCTTTCCGTCAAGGTTCACAGCTACAGTCCCTGTCCTTGGGTCGATATTTGTTATCTTTTGTGCAGCAGGTACAGCCTTTTTGGCCTGCTTCAGAATGGAGCGGATCTCGTCCCAGGAATATCCCTTTGACCTTGCGCCGTTGAGCACGGAAAGAAGCTCTTCAATAACCTGATAATTAGCATAGACTGTCTCGGCAAGGGTATTATTTTTCTCGATTTCTTTTTCGAACTTTGCAAGGCTCTCTTCCTGCTGGAGAAGCCGCCGTTCATAAATGCCAAGTGTTTTCTCCTTTTTCTGAGCTGCTTTTACCTCTTCAACCTGCTCAAGTGCCTTTTTTCCAAAAAACTCGTCAATTGCCGTGTTAAAAGAATCAAAATATTCTTTTTCAAACCCTGAATAGCGAATGAGGTCAAAAGGAAGTACGTCGAAAGCTTCCAACTTTCCGTTAATTTCCTTTTTCACATGCTGAGGCCTGAGCTTGGGAGCCTCGCCTTCAACCCCGGCTTCGGGTTTAAGTTCGGTTTCTGGTTTTGATTCGGTTTCTGGTTTAAGTTCAGTTTCGGCTTCAGCTTCTTCGAGGCCTTTACTTTCGGCCCCGATCCTCAAAAGCGGGGAAAAGAGATCGTGCATTGAATTGCAGAGCCTGGAGGCATCCTCTTCAGTTGCTTCCTTTGAAGGCTTAGATTTGTCAATTCCTGCCCTGGCACAGACTTCTTCTGCCAGAACTCCCCCCAGATTGAACCTTGTGGCAACCGTCCGCACAATATCAGCCGTAGACCTGGAAAAAGCCTCCATAAGGTCTGAAACCTTAACCTTTAGAGGACTTATCTGTGCCTCAGGCAGTTCGTAAATTTCTCCGCTCCGAAGCCGCCTGTCCTTCATGGTTACAGGATTCATAGGCAGAATAATCTTGTTTTCCGAATCGACAATAAGCACGTTCCCCGGGGCGAAAAGCTCCACAATAAGAGTACTCCGGACTCCCCCTCTCTCGATCCCGATCTTTACGATCCTATCAAAATCGTGTTGCTCCACAGATACAATCCTGCCTCCCAGCAGGTATTTTCTAAGCAGCATTGGAAAAGACTGGGGAAGCGTTGGGCTTGCCCTGAGGTATTTACTTAAATGAATGCGCTTCCCAGCCTCAATAACCAGGTTGTCCCTGCCCTGGTGAAAAACGTAAAGGTTGATGCGAATCTCCTCGTTCGCAGGCTGATATATCTTCCCGATCTTCGCATCAATAATGGATTTGGGACCTGCTGACAATTCGGCAACAACTGCAGCAACGTCGGCGCTTGACATATCCTGTTTCATGAAGTTGATATAATAGAGGCTTTTGGTATAAGCATTACTGAAGAAATTAGCTAAATTAGATAGAAAATGAAGCGGCTCAGCATTCAGGCTCGGCGGCTTCGCACGCTTCGAGCCTTCGGGCTTCGCCAGGATTATTTTCTATACCCAGTGTAAGTGGTAAAGTAAAAAGTAGTTACAGTTCCCTCAGAAGACGGAAACCAACAACGCTGCCGCAGCTGTCGGGGTCATCCCCAAGGCGGGCAGCTGACCGGCAGCTTACGGCATTGCTACCCCAGCTGCCACCATGTATCAAACGGGAGGAGCTATTTCCATCTTCCCAAGCACTACCATCAGAAGGGGCAACATTGTAATTGCTATGCCATCTGTCCTGAACCCATTCCCAAACATTACCATGTATATCATAGAGGCCCAAAGAGTTAGGTTTCTTCTGACCAGCTGGGTGAGTTTCAGAACCGAAACTTTTTTCATACCACGCATATTCATTAAGTTTCGACTCATCGTCACCAAAAGAATATCTTGTTTGCGTACCGGCTCGGCAGGAGTATTCCCATTCGGCTTCTGAAGATAGACGGTATTTTTCAGTTCCTTCTTTTTCATTTAACTTTTGAATAAACTCCTGAGCGTCTTCCCAAGAAATCATCTCAACCGGCCAATCTTCACCCTTGAGGGACGAAGGATTAGACCCTTGAATTTTTTTCCATTGCTTCTGAGTAACGGGATATTTACCCATATAGAACGAATCCTCAATTGTTACTTTGTGGATTGGAGCTTCATCATCATATATGACCTCTTCACCAGAAGGAGATCCCATCATAAATTTTCCGGCTGGAATAAGTACAAATTCCATACCTGTAGAAGGGCTGGTGAAGATTTTGGGAATTGCGTATCTTTTGGATTCCTCGTAAATCTCTGTATTTTCAATATCTGGAACCTCTGGTTTCGAGATACTACCAATGTTTTATTTTGAAGAACTGTAGTGCTTATACTAATTCCTTTAAGACTCTGTACGACACAATTCCATAATCTAGTGATTTCTCTTATTGTTCTTTCCTCAAACCTACAATTTTCTCTGCTAACTACCTCAAAAAGCTGCAATAATCTTGAAAAACAAATTCTTTGGCATTTTTGCCAAAGAATTTGTTTATTCATTAGATATTTTTTTTGAATATTTTATCTAAAATCAATACGCTCCGCTACTTTCTAAAGTGAAACTTTTATCAAAATAGCTTA
>NZ_LMVP01000018.1 GCF_002287235.1 Methanosarcina spelaei | reverse complement strand
CTAAATCTAAACTGGATAAAATAGAGGTTCATCGAACTGAAACATGTAAAGTTGACATATCCATTTTACCCAGTGATGCATATCCTAAAGGTTATAGAGACGTAATAATTCAGGATATATACATAAAGCCTGTTAATACAAACTACAGAATAGAGATTTTTTATTCTCCTTCTGAGCATAAAACATATGCAGGAAAATTGCCACAAGGCGTAAAGGGTGAATTTGGTCCTGGGATCAAATCTCTTATAATTACCCTTAATCATGTTGCTAATGTTTCAGAGCCTAAGATACATGAATTTCTGGAAAATATTGGTGTTCATATATCTAAAGCCACTATTTCTCGAATCCTGACAAAAGATATTGATATCTTTCATCAGGAGAAAGCTGAGATTTTTCTGGAAGGTCTTAAAGCTACACCTTATCAGCAGATTGATGATACAGGTGCAAGAGTCAATGGTGTCAATTATTATACTCAAATTCTTTGTAATCCTTATTATACTGCTTATTTTACAGTTCCCAATAAAAATAGAGAAAATGATAAGGATAATAAAAAGATAGTGTTAAACAAAGATTCCGGATTAATTTAAGCATGAGTTTTAGAAAGATTTTAATAGTAATTAAATCTTTAAAAATTTTTAAAACTCAAAAACCTGCCCATCATATCCAAGGGGCAAAAATAATGCTTCGATATTGTGAGGACGAAATAGATGACTGAGATGAGTCAAAGCTACTTCTTTTGCATTGAGCTGCTCTGCAAGTGCCATAGCCTCCTCTGAATTCATGTGTTTTTTGATATGGATATTAGGAGGTACTATAGCATCGGCGATAAGAAGGTCAGGATTTTTCATAAGCTCCAGGCTAGCTTCAGGAATTTCTGAGTTTGTATCTCCTGTAATTACTACTTTTTTATTGCCTTCCCGAATTACAACCCCTGCCGGAACTTCTACAGGAGGGTGGTTGACCTTAAAAAGAGTGAACTGCAGCCCGATTAGCTCGAAAGGCTCATAGAGCTTCACATAATGATATCTGGGTTTCAGGAAGGAGACGTACCGGTTTATGTATTCAAGGGTTTCCCGAACCCCATAGACATCAACCTTATTTTGAACCCTGTAGAACTCTCCAAATCCGGAGTAGTGGTCGTAATGTCCGTGCGTCCAGATCACTCCGTCTATACAGGACAGGTTTTGTTTGAGAAATTGCTGCCTTAAATCAGGGCTGGTGTCAATGAGGATCTTACCTTTGTCTGACTCCACAAGGATAGAAGAACGAAGACGCTGGCTTTTTCCACCATTTCGGGCATCTTCGCAGGCAGGGCAATTGCATCCGATCTTAGGAGTTCCGACAGCATCGCCGGTCCCAAGCAGTGTTAGCCTCATCTTACTTCTTCCTTTCGTACTCTTCGGATTTGAGGCCAGCCCTCTCATTGAAAGAGTCTACGGCGTCCAGCAGGTCCTGCTGAGTAAGTATTTTACGCTCTTCAAGAAGAGCACTCAGAACAGCTTCCCTTATAACTACGCGCAAGTCCGAACCTGAATACCCATCTGTCAATTCTGCAATTACCCCTGTATCATAATCCCCTTCAATATGTCGAGTTACGATATTCAAAATATCTTTACGCATTTCAAGGTCAGGGAGAGGAAAATGAACAATCTCGTCAAAGCGTCTCCATGCTGCGCTATCAAGCATGCGGGGATGGTTGGTCGCGGCAATAAGAAGAACTCCGTGATCCACAAGGCTGATTTCGTCTATGGCCTTAAGTAGAGTATTTACTGCCCGCTTGATGGCAGCATTCTCGTCAGACGTTCTTGCTTTTGCTACGAAATCCAGTTCATCTATGAAAAGAATGCATGGATTCAGCTTCTTTGCGAGCAAAAAGACTCTGTCAATGTTCTTTGCAGTCTCACCAAGATACTGGTCTGTTATCATGGAGAGTTTGACCTCCACAAACGGGATTGAGAGCCGTTCTGAAAGTGCACGGGCAACAGAGGTCTTTCCGGTTCCTGGAGGGCCGACAAACAGAAGTTTTCCGATATCATGAAGGCCGATTTCCCGCAGATATTCCCTGTAATCGATGGCTTTCGTAATCTTTTCAACTTCGTTCTTTTGTTCTCCGGTAAGCACAAGGTCTTTGACTTTTTGCTTTACATCCTCAGGGGCAATAATGACCACGAGTTTCAGCATATCTTCGCCTTTGTCTTCTTTCCGGATCTCCGCTACCAGGGACTCTATCCATTCCCTGTCGACTTCCTTGGGCCTTATTTTCGCCTTTGCAAGTGCATAGTTTGCAGTCTCACCCTGTC
The DNA here is from genome assembly GCF_002287235.1 of Methanosarcina spelaei. Taxonomy (GTDB): domain Archaea; phylum Halobacteriota; class Methanosarcinia; order Methanosarcinales; family Methanosarcinaceae; genus Methanosarcina; species Methanosarcina spelaei. The sequence continues at coordinate 13,665 of NZ_LMVP01000018.1, read as the reverse complement.
TTATTTCTCCAAAGTAATAAGCCAGAACAGGGTTACTTTCAATCCTTTCCTGAGAGCCTTCCTGCTTTTCAAACCATTCCGCAGCAAGTTCGAAAGCGCTCAGACGAAGTTCAAAGTGAGACTTGTCAGTACTTATGAAGGGAACGTTCCTTACAATTTTTTCAACATCCTTAAGCCCGTACAGTTTTTCAATTCGGATAAACGTGGCTGTGATGGGTTTGGGAACTGTTTTTTCTGTGCTGTTCCAGTAGTTTTTCCGAATGTTTTTTGGAAGATCATTTACATCCAGCTCTGGATAGCGATTATAGATCTCTGCGGTTAGCAGTAGTTCTACGATATCTAATATAGCGCCTGACATGTTTTTACCTGTTGCGTGCTTGGATTAATCCACTATCAAGTGTTGGGCACTCAAATGCGGTAAGTTCTTAAATCCTTCTTTAATTTGTTAAACCTAGTAATTGGTTTTCTTTAGTGATAAAATTTACGAAGCAGTCGGCAGTAAAAGGAAAAACCGACTGGAGATGATAACTTTATCTAGCAGAACACGTTATCATCTACTCTATCTCTTTTGGGAGTCAAAGCATATTTCCGGAAAAAGCATCTGCTGCCTCCGGAAAAGTGTCTCACTTTCAGAGAGTGATTGTGAATTCTGGAAATAACCGAATTGTCTCCGTGAGATGTACTTGCGTACTAGAGAGGATCCGATCTATATAGCTTATTTCTGGAATGCCACGACATTATCAAAACTTCTGCATTATCAGAACTAGTATATTAAAACTATCATTCCTAAGATCTCTCTATCTAAGTAAATTCAGAATTATCCCTAGAGAGGACCATTGCATGACAAGAAAACAGCTCTATTCAGGGAAAGCAAAAACTATCTATGAGACGGATGATCCTGACACCCTTATTACTGAATTCCGAAACAGTCTGACTGCATTCAACGGAGAAAAGAAAGGGGAAATGGAAAAAAAAGGGTATTACAATGCCCAAATCTCAAAAAAACTCTTTGAGATGCTCGAAGCCGAGGGAATAAAGACTCACTTTATCGAAATGCTTTCTGACATTGATATGCTTGTGAAGAAAGTCGAGATTATAAAAATCGAGGTCATTGTCAGGAATATTGCCGCAGGTTCGATTACAAAAAGATATCCCATAAAAGAAGGCACGAACTTCAAGTCCCCAGTACTTGTTTTTGATTTCAAAAACGATGAATACGGGGACCCAATGCTGAATGATGATATTGCTCTTACGCTTGGACTGGCAACAGAGGAAGAACTTGCCACACTCAGGAAACTCGCCCTGAGGATCAATAGCTTGCTTGTGCCTTACCTGGACAAAAAAGGTATCTTACTTCCGGATTTCAAGCTAGAATTCGGAAGGAGGAACGGAGAAATCATCCTTGCAGACGAGATTTCCTGCGATACTTGTCGGTTCTGGGACAAAAAGACCGGGCAGTCCATGGATAAAGACGTTTTCAGGTTTGACAAAGGCGACATTTCCAAGGCTTACGAAGAAGTTGCACGTCGTATAGTGCCTGAAATATTTGAATAAACGTAAAAAAGGCCAGGAAACTTAAACAAGCCGGAAAAAAGGCTTTAAAGTTTTCCTACCTGTTTATTTTTGTTTTAAATAATAGTCAGCAATCTATCCTTATTTACGAGATTTCTGCGGCTACACAATTTCTATTTGCGATTTTTATTTAGCACTGTTTCTGCTTTTAAGTTATTTTTGTTTTTACGTGGGCTTGTTTTTACACTGACTCTGATTTGCGTTGACTCTGATTCTACAGACTCTAAATTTACAGACTCTAATTTTGAGTTATGCTTTAAAAAAGAAGTCCAGAGTCGTTTGAAAGCGAAAGTCCGAAAGTGTCTTTGCTTGCTGTACCCATTCGGATTTTGGTGTGTTTATCCTGCCCGCTAGATCTGAAACTGCCGCTTCGAGAGAATCGAATTTTTTTGGAGGATTCTGAAGGGCTTTTCTCATACCCTCCCTGACGACCCAGACTCCGAGAGGGGCCCAGTAGTCTGGAGTTATCTCCCGGAGTACGAAGACCGAGGCTTGCCTTTTGATTTCTGTCAGATATTCAAGTACAGGCAACCTTGAGGCATAATAACCTCCAGCCAGAGGAGAATAACCTTTTTTTCCATCATAACCCTCACTGTCTTCTCCAATCCAGCTTGATTCTCCAGACCAGACTGCTTTTGGGAGCCAGATTTCCATAAGTTCAAAGGCATAAGCCCGTGGAAGGATAAGGACTTCAAAATGGTTACCAAAATGAGTCCCGCTAAAAAGCTGAATCTCCGAGATCCAGGGAAAATCCTTTATGCGGCCTGCAAGTTCCTTTCCTGCCATATCATCCACAGCTGTAATTGACCAGCGTGTTGGCACGATTTTTCGTTCTTTTCCAAGAAGGCCAATTGAGAACAGGCGAGTAATATGTTCAGCAGGAATATCCCCTTTATAGAGTTCAAGCACGGCATCTTTTGCCAGGGCATCAGTGTCGTAGACAAGGTAATCGACTTTTTTCGGGACATTCGGATTTTCTGCAAGCTCAAAGTCTTTAACAAGCCCTGATGGGCCCATAGGCGTCAGTACAGCATCGAATTTGAGTTCCTGTTTAGGGGCTTTAAAAAACCAGGCTTCTGTATCCACCGGTTTTCTGGAGAGGGCAAGTTCCTGTGCCTTTACAAGGAGAGGGTTTTCTTTGCTGCGGGCATCTTTTACATGAAAGTTTGTGTTTGCTCTGACCATACGGGAACGCATGGAGATAATGTCTTCAATCTGCATGTTTGCCCAGGCTGAAGGGTCTTCAAAAATCGAGGCTTCGCTCTCTTTTGCCAGAGGGGGAATGAGCGGGCCTGCCGAAACCCTGGGGTAACCATAGCTTCCGACAAAAATAGCTGGGGGAGATGCTCCAAAAACAGAGTCTCCTGAGATTGCAGGAACAATCGACTGTAAGGATTTGAATTTTTCAAGGATCGGACAACGGGGACGTCCGCAAAGTCCTTTTCCTTTACATTTAATACACAGCGTTCCATTCACTCTAAATCCGTATCCTCGCAGATAATGCAGGCTTTAGCTTCAGGAGCGTTCCTATATAGCCAGCCGGATTTCTGAACAAACCTGCAAACATTGCACATGCCTTTTACCTTTTCCTGAGAGGATAAGTCTTTATTTACAAGCACTGATGCAAATTTCCGAATTTCGTATTGAGTCTCCTCGGAAAAACCGACTTCAGCCCCACGTTTTTCACTCACGTACTGGGATACCGCAGCCCTTGAAAGTTCCAGGATGTCCGCTACATCCTGCTGCGTGCACCCATGCTCAAAGATCATTGTTCTGGAAAGTTCTGCCCTAATTGCAGGCAAGACTTTCTGTACCATAATTTCACATGTTGTTTTCATGGGAGACCAACACCGCATAAATCAGGTAAATTTACGAAAGATTCTCTTAACCAGTTCATATTTATAGATTTCTTAATCAATTATGTATCCTTATACTTTTGTTTTTGAGTAGAAATATATCTTGTAATTTACCTAAAACGCATGCTATTAAAATACCGACAAAAATATATGCGATTCCAGACCTGAAAATGTTATTGTTACTTCTCAGATCCGGTTTATTCCTGAGGCTCGTCAGGGTTTAGTTTTTAATCTGTTCAGCAGAGAAACCCTTTTCCATGAGGACTTCTTTCATGCGGGTCAGGTGATTGCCCTGAAGTTCCACAGTATTTCCTTTTACCGTACCGCCGCATGCAAACTTTGATTTAAGATAAGTTGACAGTTCGTGAAGATCTATTTCACTTGCGTCGAAACCTTCTACAACGGTAACTTCTTTGCCGTATCTTCTTCGGTTAACTTTTACAGTAATTCTCTGTTGCTCTTTTGCAACTTCTTCGCAAATGCAAAGTTCTTTTGGAAGCCCACATACTGGGCACATTCCGCTGCTCATTTGTTGATATATCCTCCGAATTTGTAATCATTGTATATGTAATTTACATCTAAAAATAACTAAATAGATATAAAGTACTTATCAATGAAGGTATTAAAGCCTAATGGTATTTTTCAGGCACTTTATATTGAATTACAGATAATAACCTGAACTTATTGACAATATAAAAAGCCAGCCAGAGCTTTATTATTTTTCAATTTTTTATATTAGTATATTCGTTTAATATTCGTTTAATATTCGTTTAATGTTCGTTTAATGTTCGTTTAATATACGTTCATTGGTCATCGGTTAAGGAAAAATCGTTATCAATTGCATTGATTTTCATAAAATTTGTTAAATTATTCATCAAATGCAAAACTGGAATCTGATATCGATTTCAATTTAAACACTAAACATTTGGGTTTGAGTTTTTCCGTCGAAATCGAGATCAGCAGCTCAAAATCCTTAACCGAATACAAATGAATATACGTTTAATATTTAGTTATAATATTTACTTATAACTAAGTTAGTAATTATATTCTTAGTGAATATTACAGATTGGTAAAAATTGCAAACGAAAATTGGAATGTTTAAAGGAAATTCAAAAGCTTAGCACTCTGGAAATGCGGATCTAAGCCGAAAAATTGAAAAAACCGAGAAAGCTAAACAAAGCTTAAAATTCCTGATTTTTCCGGAAAGAACCTTTCATACCCAGCGATAAATTAGATATATCTTGAATTCCATCTCCTTCTTTAACCTGCATTGAGATATATGTACTTCTATTATATAAATATAGCAGTATAAAAATAAAAAGTACACTAATAAATCGGGGGCACCTGATGAACGAATTAAACGAGTTAATAGGTTTCGTAAACGGAAACAGTATAAGACAAAAAGTACTTTCCTTACTTTCCTCAAAAGGAGAAATGGAAGGGAAAAGAGTTTCAAAAACCCTGAGAGTTGCACATCCCACCGTTGCAAAAACTCTCGATGAACTTGAACAGAAAGAATTAATTACAAAAAAGGAAGAAATGTATTCCCTTACCGAATCCGGAGTAAAAGTGGAAAAAATGATCCAGCAAATATAACCTTAAAACACAGTTTTTTACCCATTTTATTTTAAATCCTTTTTTACGACTCTGTTCCAAAATCCAGTGATTTTCGTATTTTTTAATTGAAGACCTGAGTTAGCAAGAAGAGTCCAGTTATCATCAAAATCAATATTCTACATCTAAAGACTTCAATTTTTAAGTTATGTCACAAGGATCATGACTAATTACAAAACCTAGTGATTTTGAACTTTAAATTCATCACTAGGTTTTGGTACTGAGTCTTTTTTACCCTTAGCTAATCCAAAACCGGTTTTATTCTCAATCAATAAAAATTCCAAGACCATTCTTTTCTCAAAAGGTTTGCGAGCACGCAGATAGAGATTGAGGATAAGGTATTCAAACTCAGAAATCTAGGGTTTTCGATCAAACCTTTTCTCAAAAGGTTTGAGATCAAACTTATTCTTAAAAGGTTTGCGGCCAAGCAGTTTTTTGAAAAGGCTTGGGTTAGAAATGTTTATTTAATTCTTATCCCTTTATGTCGGCATAGACTGTTAACGCTAATACTAAAACTCTTGAACTTAATTGAATAATCAAAAATCAATAATCTATTAAGAAAAAACCAGAGCTTCGATATCCAAAAAAGGATTAAGCATCAGAGGCAAGGCAATGTTACCTGAAGAAGACCTTAAGATTATTAAAAAAGAATTAGGGCGAGAGCCCACCCTGATAGAACAGGGCTGCTTTTTAAATTTATGGAGCGAACACTGTTCCTACCGCTCAAGTGCTCCTCTCCTGAAAACTTTTACCAGTATTGGTGAAAACGTGATTATTGGCCCGGGGGACGATGCTGCAATTATAAAGTTCGATGATGGCTATGTACTTGCCATAGGCATGGAAAGCCATAATCACCCTTCATATGTCGATCCCTATAATGGGGCTGCTACCGGAATAGGAGGCATTGTAAGGGACATAATTTCAATGGGAGCTCGCCCAATAGCCCTTATGGACCCACTCTATTTCGGGCCTCTGGACACTCCAAAAAATATGTTCCTTTTTGAACAGATAATTAAGGGAATTGCAGGGTATGGAAACTGTATAGGAGTGCCAGTCGTCAATGGCGAAACTTTCTTTGATAGAAGATACAGTGGAAACCCTCTTGTAAACGTGGTTGCAGTAGGGCTCTGCCGGGAAGAGGAGGTCATAACTGCCCGCTCCCAGAAAGCCGGAAACAAAATTGTACTCGCAGGTTCCAGCACAGGAAGAGATGGACTTGGAGGAGCTTCCTTTGCCTCCAGGGATCTTTCCGAATCAGCCGAAGCTGAAGACCGCCCAAGTGTTCAGGTGGGAGATCCTTATACTGAGAAGCTTGTAATTGAAATGACGCTGGAAGCCATGAGGAAGGGATATATAAAATCCTGCAAAGACCTTGGAGCTGCCGGTCTTGGAGGAGCAAGCTCAGAACTGGCTGCAAAGGGAAGGCTTGGAGCCCATATTATTGCAGATGCAGTACCCCAGCGCGAACCCAATATGAACGCGTACGAAATCCTGCTTGCAGAATCTCAGGAACGCATGGTCTTTGAAGTAACTCCTGAAGACGTTGATGCCGTACTTGCTCTGATAGCAAAATACGACCTTAATGGGGCTGTAGTGGGATACTTGACAGAAAAGCAAAATTATACGGTTGAGTTTAAAGGAGAAATCGTTGCAGATATCCCGATTAATTTCCTGACAGGTGGAGCTCCGACCTGCGAAAAACCCTCAATAGCTCCTATTTCCCCTATTGAAGAAAATAAAGCTCCCGAAACTCCGGAAGACCTTAAGGCAGCCTTCCTGAAAGTTCTCTCTTCTTACAATATTGCCTCAAAAGAATGGATCTACAGGCAGTATGATCACGAAGTCCAGTTGAGAACAGTTGTCAAACCCGGAGAAGACTCCGGTGTGCTCAAGATAACCGATAAAAAAGGACTCGTACTTTCTTGCGGCTGCCAGCCAAGAGCTACCCTGCTTGACCCCTATAACGGAGGAAAGATTGCAGTAATTGAAAATGCCATGAACCTTGCAGTAAAAGGGGCCGACGGGCTTGCTATTGTAAACTGTCTGAATTTTGGAAACCCAGATCGCCCGGAAATTTACTGGCAGTTCAAAAACGCCGTACTCGGGCTTGGAGATGGAGCAAGGGAACTCACAATCCCGGTCGTTGGAGGAAATGTTTCCCTGTATAATGAAAGCGATGAGTTTAAGACCGCAATTCTCCCAACCCCTTCGATAGGAGTAATCGGAAAAGTCAACCTTGAGACTCCTCTTCCTTCAGGCTTCTTTGCAAAACCCGGAGATACCATCATCCTTGTAGGAGAGACAACTGCGGATATGGGAGCTTCCGAATACTATACCTGTTTCGGGGCCCAAAATGCCGGAAAAGTTCCTTCTGTCCCAAAAAATGCTCCTGAAATAATAAAAGCCGTAATAGAAGCAGCAAGAAGCGGAAAACTCAGTTCAGCACACGACCTTTCCCTTGGAGGAATTGCCGCAGGACTTGCGAGGATGTGCAGGAACTCCGGTGCAAAGGTAAATTTGAGTGAAGCCTCAGAATTAAAAGCTGAAGAATTATTATTCTCAGAAGCTCCGGCAAGAGCTGTACTTACTACAGGCGAACCTGAAGCTGTACTCGAAATCTTCAAAGATGTGCCTCATATGATAATCGGCAAGGTTGAAGGCAATTCCCTTGAGGTTAAAGGAAAAGACTTTGAGATTTCCATCTTCCTCAAAGAGATCTCCGACGCATATGGTAGCCTTACAAGGTTTATGATGGGATAAGAAATTCCCTCTTATTTTTAGATTTCACCCCATCTTTTTATTTACAATTCTTTTTTTCAACAATTCATTCTGAAAATTCAAAAATTTGTTTTTTGATCTGTTTTTGATACATTTTTGATCCGTTTTTTGATCTTATCCTCATTTTTGTCCATTGCAAGTTTTAGATTTGACATAAAAAATAGTTTTGAGTTAACCAAAACAATAGTTTTTAGTAGGTTTCCATACTAGATTACTGTGTTATGAAAGCTGTATGCATCTGTATGGGAGTGCATCTGCCTTACAGTCCCAAGTGGTACTGGCCTGTAGAAGGGTTTTTCGGGGTGCCTGAAATGGATCGGTATTTTGACCGGAATAATATTTTTTCAAAATTTTTAAAAACAAGCCGACAGTTTTTACGCCTTAATGATCTAATTATAGAGTCCATAGAAAAAGGGGGAAAATATTCTTTTGATCTATCCGGGCCATTCCTTAGACAGTGTCGATGGGACCCCGAACTTCTTGAATCATTCCACGAACTAGGAGAAAATGGGAGCGTAGAATTTACAGGAAGTTGCAGTTATCACTCCCTGAGTTCGCTTTATCCTGATCTTTCAGAATTTAAGGAAGAAGTGCTCATGTACAGAGAAATGCTTCGGGAATTACTGGATATCACTCCTAAAACCTTCGTAAACACAGAGCTTCTATACACCGAAAGAGTAGGAAAAATTCTTACAGATCTGGGTTTTAACGGTCTTATCGCCGAAGGGTCCAGGAACCTTATGAACGGATATGACCCTGTACATATCTTTAAAAATAACCTTCCGACTTTGTTAAGGCACATAAACCTTAGCGAGGACCTTGAACTGCGCTTTTCGGAAAAAAACTGGCAAGGCTATCCTCTTATTCCGGAAAAGTTCGCGGACTGGATTGCCAGCATGGAAGGTGATGTTCTTACCCTTTATTTTAATTATACAAGCCTCTGCTTTCACTACAGAAATAAAAGCATGATAGACGATTTTATCAGGATGTTTCCAGAAGCCCTAAAGTCCAGGGGCATCGACATGCTCACACCTTCCGAAGCTGTCAAGATATTTGAACCCTTAAGACTTCCTACCCTGGGAACCGAACAGACAATCCGTTATGGAATGAATAACGCATTAGGTAATCATGCTCAGCAGCTTTACTTACGAGAACTGGTAAGAATTCAAGAAGAACTCTCAGAGCTTAAAGAAAATAAGAACTATCGAGAACTTAAACAGATATTCGGTTACCTTCAACAGAGTGAAATATTTTTCTCTATGAACTCCGGGAATATCAGGGAAGGGTATGAAAGGGCTGTCAATTACTTTTCCATCCTGTCCGATTTCAGGAGAGCTGTGCTGGAGGAGGGAACATGACTTCGGTTTGCATATATTTCCAGGTACATCAGCCTTTCAGACTGCGCAGGTTCTGGCCTGATGACCGAACAGGTTTTTTCCGCTATTTTGACGAGAGAAGCAACAGGGAGATCTTTGAAAGAGTAGCCCGGAAATGCTACATTCCCACAAACAGACTCCTCCTGGACGCTCTTGATGAACATAAAGGAGAATTCAGGTTTTCTCTCTCGGTTACCGGAACCCTGCTCGAACAATGCGAACTCTGGGAAAAAAATACCCTAGAAGGGTTCAGGCAGATGGCAGAAACCGGAGCAGTAGAATTTCTGGATGAGACATTTTATCACTCCCTTTCAAGCCTTTTTGAAGACAAAACCGAATTTATTGAGGAAATAAAAGAACACAGGGAACTTATGTTTGACCTCCTGGGAGTTAAACCTCAGGTATTCCGGAATACCGAATTGCTTTACAATAACACCATAGCGAAGCTTGTTTCGGATCTCGGGTACAGGGCAATCCTTACCGAAGGAGCGGACCATATGCTTGATGGAAGGTCTCCCAACGTACTTTATAGGGCAAAAGGTTCGGGACTTCCCATTATCTTCAGGAATTACAAGTTGAGTGACGATATAGGATACAGGTTTTCTGCAAGGTGGTGGGAAGGATATCCTCTCACTGCAGAGAAATGGGCCTCATGGGCTTCAGGGAATAATGAAGATTGTGTTAATATCTTTATGGACTACGAGACTTTCGGAGAGCATCAGTGGGAAGAAACCGGGATATTTTCCTTCCTGAAAGACCTTCCCGGAGAAGTGCTCAAAACTCACCTGGATTTCAACACACCTCTTGAGCTTGTAGAGAAATATTCACCTGTAGCTGAGATCGATGTTGGGGACTTTTCCACAATTTCCTGGGCTGATATGGAACGTGATACAAGCGCGTGGCTTGGGAACGATATGCAAAGGCGCTGCTTTGAAGAAATAAAGCTGCTTGAACCATTTGTAAGGAGGACAGAAGACCCTGAAATCCTGCGTATATGGAAGCATCTGCTGACTTCGGACCATTACTACTATATGTGTACCAAATGGCTCGGAGATGGGGATGTACATTCATACTTCAGTGTTCACTCAACACCTTTCGAGGCAGCGGTTAATTTTATGGCTGTAATTATGGATTTCAAAGCACAAATATTCAGAAAACTTAGCATAATAGCTTAACTAAAGAACACATACTAACTCATGGGAGTCAGGTCACATGGTAAGAGACTTATTCACGTTTGCAGGTTTCAACGAAAACTCGCAGATTGTATGGTTTAAGATAATGTACTCGAAAGAACCCGGATCTCTGTCTTTAATAACTGATTTTCTCGAAAAGAAGAATGCGTTTATTATGTTTGGTCATCTGGATAATATCACACAGAAAACCGGAGAATACTCAGTATTTACCGAGCTTAATAAAGATGTTGATCCTGAGGATTTCGCTCTAAAAATAAAAGAACTTGAGGTTGTAAATGAGGTAGAGTACGGGATTTCAGAGTACGGGATGGTTTATTCAGTGGACTTCCCTCTAAATGTTATAGGAGTCAGGGGAGTTATGGCAAGGGCACTTACCATTGTTGATATCATTAAAACTTTAAACCAGAGTGCACCGCACGCAGAAGGACTTCTCACTTTCTCTGGACTTAAGGGTGGAACTCACGCTGCAAAGTATTTCAAGAGTATTCTGGATCTAAATGACAGTAACTTTGCAAACGTGCTTGCAGAACTTTTTAAAGGTGTGGGGTGGGGAATTCTTGAAATCGAATGTGATCCCAGAACTTACGAAGGAAAAATCATTGTGAAAGATTCGTTTATAGCTGATGTCTACGGAGAATCAGACCAGCCGGTTTGTGCCTTTATGAGTGGTTATTTTGCAGGTTACCTGACCGAATATTTCGGGAAAAACATAAGTGTGAGGGAGGTAAGCTGTAAAGCTACAGGAAAAGAATTCTGCGAACACATAATCTCACCGGCTCCATCGGGCGGTACAAGCCAGGAATACCAGATGAGAGGGGAGATGCGGTGATAAAGCAACCCAATGTCATTCTTGGAAATGACGAGCTGCTTGTAACAATGGGAAAAAAAGGAGACATTATAGGTTTTTTTTACCCCCGTAGAGACCATGCTCAGCATGTCGAGGAATCCTTAGCCTGTATTCATACAGGAGAAAGGCTTCTCTGGACCAATGATAACGAGTGGAACGGCATCCAGAATTATGTAGAGGACACAAATATTGTGTCAACAAAACTTTATCATGATTCGGGAATCCGGATTTCCATTCTTGACCTTGTACACCCTGATGTGCCTGTCCTTATCCGCAGGTTTAAGATTCAGTCCCAGAAAAAGCTTTCAGGAAAGTTTTTTTATTATTCGAACTTTAATGTGGGAGAAACCTCCAAGAAAAACTCCGGATTCTGCGATACCGACACTCATTTGCTCGTACAGTACTGGCAAAACTATCATATAGGGATATACTCCCAACCAGAATTTACAGAGTGGCAAATCGGAAAGGCAATGGATACTATATGGTGGACGAACTCCAAATATGATATGGAAGATGGAAAGCTCCAGAGGAACAAAGAAGACATAGGAAACATTAATAACGCGGCTGGTTGGGATCTTGAACTGGAAGCTGACGGAGCAAACGAGTTTGTTATTCTTATAGGCGCCGCTTCTTCCCGACGCCTCCTGTATAAGAGAATGCAGGAGCTCTCAAAACTGCCTCTTGAATATATTTTTGAAAAGACGAGGGAACACTGGGTTATGTGGCTCTCCAGAAAGCAGGTTATAAAAACCCCAGGGTTAGAAGAGTACGATAATCTGCGTCAGGAGCTGTTTAATGCCTACAACAGAGCTCTTCTCATGCTTTACCTTCTTAATGACCGCGAATATGGGTCTTTTGTAGCTGCTCCCGAATTTGATTCAAACTTCGAGAAATGCGGAGGGTACGGGTTCTGCTGGAACAGAGATGCCGCAGAAATCGTACTCGCACTAAAGCATTCAGGCTATCCAGAATACTGCGATATGTTTTTTAAATGGTGCATCCAGACTCAGCTCTCTGATGGTTCATGGTTTCAACGTTACTGGCTAAATGGAGATATTGCTCCCTCCTGGGGCAATTTTGAGTACTCGACTCAGATTGACGAAACCGGATCCACGCTATATGCTATGGATGTTTACTACAGGATTCTCGAAGGCCTGAAAAAAGCTGAATTTCTGGAAGAAGTCTGGGTCTCGGTTCTCAGGGCTGCCGAATACCTGATGAAGCGGACAAAGTCAGGAATTCACGAAAGCTGTATGGATCTCTGGGAGACTTACTACGGAATTTTTACATATACGAATGCTTCAATTTATGCCGGGCTCATGGGTGCTTCCCACCTCGCTGAAGAAAATGAGGAAGCTGGCATGGCAAGGCGCTGGAAAAAAAGAGCGGAGTTCATCAAACAGGCTACAATTGACCGTTTCTGGCTTCAGGAAGGTTACTTTGCAAAAGGAGTGATTAACGAAAAACTGGACAAAACTATTGATGCAAGTATTCTCGGTACCTATGTTCCTTTTGGAATGCTCTCTCCAAAAGATCCAATTGAGAAAGATATGATCCAGTTCATGATAGATAACATTCAGAAAAAACTCTCAATGCCCGTAAACCACGGTTATGGTATTAAAAGGTATGAAAACGACAGTTACATAAACGGAAATCCGTGGATAGTAACTACTCTCTGGCTTTCGGAAGCGATGTTCGCCTTTGCCCTTGACCTTCCCTATGAAAAAACAAGCTTTGCCCCCACTCTCCCTACACATGAAAACTCCTATGAAAAAGAAGAAATCCCTGAAGAGAAAGTGAAAACACTGACCAATGAAGGAATTAAATGCCTTAAATGGGCTCTTGCCGGAGCAACCAGTACAGGACTACTTCCGGAGCAAGTGGACCAGTCTACAGGCAACCCTGCATGGGCAATCCCTCTCGGATGGAGCGGATCCTTGATACTTAATAACATTCTGCTTCTGGACAAAATCTGCAGGAGAAAAGCCGGGAATTCAGAATAAAATTGAGAAATAGCGAAAGGTAGAGAACCTAATAAGTAGAGAGAGGTATTGAAATATATAAAAAAGTAGGAGCGCAGGAGAGCATTGAAAACCCGAAACCGGTAGTGGGAATATTAGGGCTTCTGAAACGAACGTAGTAAAAGTGCTTAATTATTTTAACACTAATTTTACTATGCAGACCTATTCTAACCGGTACTTGTTTAGGAGCCTATCCCAAAAGCTCATTTACTCTAATTATTGCTGCTACCATTACAACTCCTAAATATGATGTCTCTTTAATTTCATATCTTGGAAATACTTTCTTACATGACTCTATCCAGCTAAAGAACCTTTCTACTATGCTTTTCTTTTTGTATTCTTCATGATCTACTTGTTGAATAAGAAAGAGCGATTACTCGTTCTCTCTCTTCTAAGAACCGGACATGC
>NZ_LMVP01000017.1 GCF_002287235.1 Methanosarcina spelaei | reverse complement strand
ACAAGTTTGATCAGTTGTTTTCTACCAAAACAGGATATGAAAAGCTGGATGAAAGAATCGCTAAGACGAAAGAGAACAAAGAATACCTGTTAAAGGTGCTGAGTTTGCCAGAGATTCCGCTGCATAACAATGCAGCGGAACTGGCAGCAAGAGCAAAGGTCAGAAAAAGAGATGTCAGCCTTCAAACTATAACAGAGGAAGGAACAAAGGCAAACGACACATTTATGACGATTGTTCAGACAGCAAAGAAACTGGATGTAAGTGCATATCAGTACATATGTGATAGAGTCAGCAGTATATTTGAGATGCCATCTTTAGCTCAACTAATCAGAGAAAAAAGCTCAATAAGCAGAAATTGAGAGCTTTCCACTCAATTTGAAGAGGATACGATTCTACCTCTAAAACATCGGCAATGGCTTCAATGCTCATACCTTTCATAGACATTTTTAAAGCTAAATCAATAGTTTTCTCAGCTTTCCGAAGATTATGATAAAAAGTGTCTGTGTGGTCGTTGAAGACTTTACCGCAATGGCGGCAAAGATATCTTCTTGTTTTTTCTCCACGACTTATGTAAGTTCCATTTCCAACAACATTGCCTTGGTTAGTAAGACCATAGAGTTTGCATTCTTTGTTCGGACAGAAAACGTCAATGAACCGTGGTTTTGGACCTCGTTCTCCCATAGTATAAATATACGATTTTCAAATATATAATATCAATTAGATACAAATTGACCATCAATGATTATATAATCTGATTAATTCACTTAATTTACAGAAAATAAAAGGGAAGGGCATTAAACATTAAATTTATCGTCTAAAGACCATAAACTCGTTAACAGCCAACATCGTTCTTAAAATGAGTCCTATGGAGGCTTTGAAGCATGCCTGAAGCAGGGATTGAAGAAAGAGGGTTTGAAGTCTCGAATAAGCCGGGTATAGAAGAGAATAAGCTCAATTTTCGAAATGAAGAACAGAAAGTCATAATGCAGGTTGAAAACCTTTCCAAAACCTATTTTCAAGGCAAGATTCCTGTCCCTGCTCTTCGCTGCGCCTGTATAACCGTAAGAAAAGGTGAACTTCTTGCGATAATGGGACCCTCAGGTTCCGGAAAATCAACTCTTCTCGCCCTTATAGGTACACTTGAAAAAGCCACGGACGGAAAAATTATTCTTGACGGGACAGACCTTACTTCTGTGCCTGAAAAATTGCTTCCACGCGTGAGGAGGGAAAAAATAGGCTTTATTTTCCAGCACTATAACCTTATCCCTACACTTTCTGCGCTTGAAAATGTGGAGCTTTCCATGCGCTTTTCCAGGGTGCCTAAAAAAGAAAGGGAAGAAAGGGCAAAGGCACTGCTTGAAGAACTTGGACTTGGAGACCGGCTTTCCCATAAGCCTTCGGAATTATCTGGAGGCGAACAGCAGAGAGTCTCTATTGCCAGGGCACTTGCAAATAAGCCTGCTGTTATCCTGGCTGACGAACCTACAGGTGAGGTGGACAGTAAAACCAGAGACTCAATTGTACGAGTTTTTAAAGAATTGAGTGAAAAAGGGCAGACAATTCTTGTTGTGACGCACGACCCTGAAGTCGCAAGGGAGTGTTCGAGGGTGCTCCAGATTAAGGATGGAACAATTAAGGATCATTAAGCGTTCGAAACTTGTCCTAAAATTATTTTTCTTATATGGAAGCCATAATGATTATAAAAATCGATTACGCTTTCGTTTCCATCTCCTATGGCGATTATTTTTGATTTTACCTTATTTTTATCCAGCCACTCCAGGGATCTTTCCATCAATTGGCTTCCAATCCCTTGTTTGCGATATTCTTTTTCCACATACAGTGAGTCTATTTCCCCTATCATTTCTTTGTTAATTGTGCTAATGCAGTATCCAATATATTGCCCTGTGACTTTGTCTTTTACTAAGTTAACTTTCATACCAACTTTTGAATCATCTGTTAATTCGTTAACTCTATCTTGAAATCTTTTATTCGCATAATTATCTGCAAAATATTTCGATTTATTTTGATGATAATCTTTAAGTCTCTCCCACATAGGTTGTATTAAATACAATACCTCTTGTGAACCTTCTATATACTCAACATTAATCATGTTTTTTCCTTCTTGTTGACCCTCATACACCCTAGATTTCACCAAGCTCCCATCCAAGATGCTCTTTTATAACGGTATAAGCCATTGCAGGCGGGATGATTCCAATATCGGTTACGATCATATCTATATATTCGGCAGGAGTGAAGTCAAAAGCCGGATTTCTTACCTGCACGTGAGAAAGCTCTGAAATAACTGCCAGGTCCACGATTTCATCTACAGCTCTTTCTTCGATTTCTATAGGGTTTCCGACAATCGTGCTCGGGCTAAACTTGAAGGTTTCGGCTGCGACCATAAAGCTTTTTCTGGCCTCATGGGCGGCAAGCGCAAGCTGTGAGGTTCCGATCTTGTTTACCAGCGCACCGTTAGCTGCTATAGCATCAGCTCCGACAATAACTTTATCCACGTCTTTCATGTAGTAGCGCACCGCAGAATCTACAATCAGGGTTGTGGGAATTCCAAAATCATTAAGGTGACGGATTGTCAATAAGCCCTGACACCTCGGGCGGCTTTCGGTAGAAATTACGGAGATATCCTTTCCGTTTTCAAAAGCTTTGGTGATGATAGAAAGAGCAGCATGGGAATTGCAATGGGTCATAATAACGTCCCCGTCCTGGATTCTTCTTGACCCGATTTTTCCTATTTTTTCCAGAGCCTTGTCCGCTCTCTCTATAAAGAGGTTTGCGTTTTCAATGATCTCCTGCCTTGCTTCCTCCACGTTTGCTGAAGAATATTTTGATGAGAGTTTTACGGCATTTGGGAGGGAAACGGCTGTTGGGCGAGTACTTATGAGAAAATTCGAGACTTCCCTTATTCTGGCACTGAATTCTTCCATTGAAGCTACGTCCAGTCCTGTTGCATAGTCCCTTACAGCTTCAGCAGCAGCTTTTGCAATCCTGCCTGCTCCCCGGATTTCCATAGTCCGGATTTTTTCTGCGGTTTCCTGAACTTTTTGCATAGTATAAGGGATGACGAGGGTTCAATTTATAATTATCTTCCGGCTGTTACAGGAGCTGACCTTGAAGGAGTTCAGATTTCAGTCCATTTCGGTTATTTTGTCCGAGATCTTTCTATAATAAGCAAAAAGATCTTCTCCCCACTTAATAGCCTGCGAGTCAAAGCACAGGACATCTTCTTTATGGTCGTAGGTCCCGTCCGAAAAAGGCAGGGTAAGGGAAAGGAATATATCAGTAACTGCATAGGCTAGTTCTATTTTTTTATCGTAAACGTAGAAACTGGCGTTCTTAAACTTAAGAAACTCATTCATTTCTGCTCTGTACTCTTTATTCAATCTTTCATAAATCGGACGAGTTACAAGAAGAGAAACATCAACTCCATTTTTTGCAAAAGAAAGGAAAAGAGATGGATAAAGAGGATGAAATATCGAGGCAATACCACTTATTTTTTTTGATTTTATAAGGTTTTCCACAAATTCTCTATGAGGTTCAAAGAGATGTGTCCTGTCAGGAGGTTCGGAAAAGGTGCAGCTAGCCAGTTCTCCTATCCTTTCACGCAAAGGATCGGGTATGGATTCTACTGAGTGGGTTGCCCAATATTCATATTTGCTTTCGAATACATTTAATACATCTATCATTGGTTTCATTCTACTAATTACTGCTATCCCAAGAGGAGCCAGACTATAGGTATCACCTGTCTTTAAAATCAAGGAGTTTTCTCTCAGCTTTTTTAGTTGAGGGAGAATTGCCACCAGACCTACATTCAGGTTTTCTTTAATCTCTGAAATTGTTTTGGGCCCATCTTTCAAAAATAAAAGGAGTTCTTTCCTTTTTTCGGAAAGGAATATCAATTCGAGAAGTGGGCTGTTCATGTTTTTATTGTATATACAGATATTTGATAAATATCTTCCTCATTTTTCAAGTGTTCTTCATTTTTTAAACGTTCTCACTTTTCAATTGTGTATCTCCTGAAAACCTCAATTGTTAAAGGAGCCTGACACTCAAAATCTGACATTCAAAATCTTATGTGAAAATAAATATTTATTCGTCCCTAGTGCTTCAATTCCAAAATCAATTCCAAAACTATTAGTTTTCTAAGAGAAATTAGTATTGTAATCTAGTCTAGTGAAAAGTCGCTAAAGTTTTCAACATATAATTATTATTTATAATATGTACAATATGGAGAAAAAAATTGTATTGAATGTTAAGTTACAAAATATATATATCATGAATTAGTGCCTGTAACCAGACTTCGTATCTATTTTCACCTGAAAATATTATTCTATATACATCATATATAATTATTTAATCAAATAAACAAATATAATCTATTTTTTTACTTTTAAAGCAATTTAATCACTTTTATAATACTCCAACATATTAAAAATATGTCTAATCTTTGAACCAGCTATTAAGTCTCATGGTTGTGATTTTGAGGCGGCTAAATAATTTAATGCGACGCAAATTTCAAAGTCGTATAGGTTATATACCTCTATAACATAAAGAGAAAGTCAACGATTAAGAGTTAAGGGGTTTTTCTCTTAATCGTAGGGGTTGAATCACGCAATTGGGAGCCTATCAGAGGTGGCAAATAAGGCTCCCAATTATAATGGTTATTTCTGGAGTTACGTAGAACAGATTTTACCTAAACAATTTTTCATGATATGCTCTGGATGAGATTGACTACTCTAAATTCATATTATATAAAGTGAGCGGAGTCCTGTTTATAAATCTTAATTAGTGGTCTTAAACCAGAACTTTATTTTTTATCCAGATTTAAATAAATATCAATTATTAGTATCAATTCTTAAACCAGGGTTCAGTGTTTTTGTTATTTCAAGAGTAAAACCTCATAAACAATGTAAAGAGTGAACATTCTTGTTTCTTAAATCTCGAAAGTAAACCTGTTCTTATTACGAGAGATTTTTTCTGTAATATTTATCAATAAAAAATCTATAAATAACACCTAAATAATATGGAATTATTTCATTAAAGTTAATCATTTCTAACATGAAGGTCTAATGTAAAAATTGGTATAATTAGGAGCTAAAAAACCAGGAGTCAAAAACTTGGATTTCAATACTGCAGTACAGTTTCACGGGCACGTCTGTCCAGGACTTTCCATCGGCTACAGGGTAGCAACGCTTGCTGCCAACCGCTTCAAAGACCGCAGCAAAGATGAAGAACTGGTCGTAATTGTAGAAAACAGGTCCTGTGCCGTGGATGCCATTCAGGCAATAAACGGATGCACCTGTGGGAAAGGGAATCTAATTTTCAAGGACCACGGAAAACATGTTTACACGTACTTCAAAAGAGGCGATAACAAAGCTCTTAGGATTTCCCTGAAACCCAATGCTCTCCCCCCTGACGAAAAGCATACTGCACTCTTCGCAAAATTAAGGGCAGGCACTGCAAACCTTGAAGAGGAAAAAGAATTTCAGGCTTCTCATGACGCAAAAAGCCAAAGAATACTGGAAATGCCCGAAGAAGAGCTTTTTTGGGTAAGGGAAGTTGAAGTCGAGCCGCCGGAAAAGGCCATAATTTACCCTACCCTGGTCTGCAGCAAATGCGGGGAAGGTTTCATGGAACCTCTGGGCAGGATTAAAAACGGACAGATGGTTTGCATTCCGTGTTTTGAGGCAGAAGATGAATGAAAATCCTGAGGTTTCCGAAAGAATTGAAATGGTTCCTGTAGGCTACGTTGAAAATGACTATCTTGAGCCGGTATATAACGAAGAAGTGTATAGTAAAGTTTCAAAGATAGTTCTCATGAAGGAGTTTACAGACGGGCTTTACAGAATTGAAGACTTTGAAAAACTGTACATTCTGTTTTACTTCAGCAAATCGAAAGGATACAAGCTCATCCACCGCCGTCGTTATGACGGAGAAGTTTCCGGAGTCTTTGCCAGCCGAAGCCCTTACCGCCCTAACGGGATAGGGCTTACCATTGTAGAGCTGCTTAACGTGGAGGGTAATGTGCTCCATGTAAGAGGGCTTGATGCAATTAATGGAACGCCCGTGCTTGATATTAAACCTTATATAAGAGAGACTGAAGAAGAGGATGAGAAACAACGGACTGAAAAAGAACAGAATTAGTGCTGAAATCAAAATCAAAAAATAAAAGTAAAAATCCCTTTTTAAGAAAAAAGGATAAGAATTAGTCTTTATTTATAATGTGTCTAATTTAATGGCTCATTGAAATAGTACTATCTATAAAGAATGACGAAGAACCGGTTTTATCTACTAATTCTTTGTCCCTCTTTTTTGGAACTTTCTTATGTTTTGCCTTATGAGATGGATGTGATGCACTTGCTAGCTTGATCCAGTAAAAGATTCTTTAACTGCTTTTTGTATTTCGTTATGACCATCAGAAAAATTAACTTCAAGCTTCTTAACCTTCTTTCTTAAGGTCTTTGAGGGGATTTTGCTAGAAAAAGGAATCTTCACTGTTTGCTAATCTTGCTCCAAGAGTCTCACGGTATCCGGTATTCCTGATCCCAGTAACCACAAAAAGAGCTTTATTTTTGTAATGAGGTCCATATTCTATTTTGAGATCAGTAACATCAATAAAAAGGTAAGAATTTTGTGTTTTATTGGCTTTCAGAGAAATTTGCAAACCTTCCATCCAGTTATTTATTATGGCAATAGAGGAGGCTGAAATCCTTTACATCTAGTTTTGGGACAGATTATGACAATCATTTTTTAAACCAACTTTCAAAGATGTTGGTTGAATGACTTTCTTGCTTATGAAAATGTGTAGTATCTATAATATGATATTGGAAAATTGGTTCTAGTGGTTATGAAATGAGGTATTCTATATGTGTGGGTGTGTTTTAGTCAATTAGTTTTAGCCTATTTAGGGTAGTTTGCTTGACAAATGAAGCATATTCGTATT
This sequence comes from Methanosarcina spelaei, assembly GCF_002287235.1. Lineage (GTDB taxonomy): Archaea > Halobacteriota > Methanosarcinia > Methanosarcinales > Methanosarcinaceae > Methanosarcina > Methanosarcina spelaei. The sequence goes on along the minus strand of NZ_LMVP01000017.1, from coordinate 9,161 downwards.
AATAACTCTGCTAAATTGCCATAATATGTAATAACTATTACAGAAATGCTATTGTTTTGAAGATGAAACGAATATCAACTTCAAAATATCGTTATATCATGTAGACTTTACTTTTATCGGTTTTGGAACTTAAAAATTAATAAAAGTCATGTAAAATCGCAGTTAATAGGACCAATTTATACATTATGAGTAGTTTCACGGTCGGTTGATATTGTTTTAACTCTATCTTTGAAAGGTAAATTTAATACAAATGAGAAAAAACTAAAATAGTAAACTTTTTAAATATTATCAAATATACTTTATAATATGTCATCTAAACTATTTATACTACCAAATAAAATCAAATTCTGTGATGAAAAATACCACGGATCTTTTTCTTACACTGATTATAATTACTTAAAACCCGGTTTAGCAACAAAAATAAAAAAAAGACATTTTGAAATCGCATTAAAATTAACTTCAGATTACTTCCATAAAGTTAATGTTATAGATCTAGGATGCGCAGATGGTCCATTTCTTCCATCATTGTCAAAGCATTTTAATACCATTGTTGGGATAGAATACAATCAAAAAGCTATAGATTTTGCAAAAGTAGCAGTAGATAAACAACATTTACATAACGTTTCATTATTTTGTAATAAAAACAAAAAAATAAGTGATATAAAAAAGGAGCTAAGCACACAAATATATTCAATTATTTTCTTAATGGAAGTTATGGAACATGTTGGAAACAATTGGAAGTCCATGTATCAGGATAAATTAATATTCCTAAAAGAAGCGAGTACATTAATCGAATCTAACGGTTTTATTGTAATTTCTGTCCCGAAAATGATCGGATTGAGTTTTCTAATACAAACTGTTGGACAGATGGTTTTTAACCTGGATAATAAGAAACACATCCTTAATATGTCTCTTAAAGATTTCCTTAAATGTGTTTTTTTAAACAACACTGATGGCCTCGAATATCTTTGGGTACCTTTTTACACCCATATGGGTTTTAATCATAAAAAATTTGAGTACTACATCAAAACAGATTTTGAGATAATAAAATCTAAATCTGACTTATTTCAGCAAATATACATAATAAAAAGTAAGTCATAAGTTAATTTATATAAGTATCGTTTAAGCTCTTAATATTAATGTTATGTTTCTTTCTCAATGTACCTCTCTTATACGGCAATGTAATAAAGTTCTGCAAATTATAAATCTCGATACAGGCAACTTTTCGTAGATTCTCTCTTAATTTTTATTATTTTCTTGCTATCGTTTTTTTGAAAACCTCCTTGGTTGCTCAAACATATGTTTTTTAAAATTCTTACTAAGTTTTCGGCTTTTCGCCTTTATTGAGAAACTTCCAGCAGCCATTTTCCTAATTTTCGATTAAGATAATAACTTCAAGTTTTCGAATATGTCTTCAAAAAGAGAACATATTTTCTGTTATCGTTTTTGAAGACATATGCGGAAGTTAGTTAAATTCTCAAGCCACTAACGTTTTAAGATTTATAATTTTTCAGAATTATTTGCATACTCCTCCTTAGGGATTTCATTCAATTTTTCTATTTATTTCTTCCGAATGCCCAGATAAATTCCACCGGCGGCTACCACCACAAAGAGAATTCCGAAGATATCGGAGCCTGAAAATGAGACTCCATTATTCTCAGGTTCTTCGGCAGAATCCTTCTGCATCTCATACCCTTCAACATAATCAGTATCTGCGGATTTCTTAACTTCAGGTTCAGGTTTGGAAGTATCTGTACCATATCCTCCATTTGAATCCTGAGACGTCTGATTGCTGGATGAACTGGTTTTGGGTACTACGGTAGCGTTTCCAGTATCATGATCGTGATGACTACCACTACTACTGCTTTTGGTCTTTTCTGTGGTCTCCAGAGTTTCGGTTTTAGTTGCAGCTTCTATTTGCTCGGAGTAGCCCGGAACAGATACTTGTCCACTTACGAACTCATGAAGCAGGGGATTTCCACAGGTATGGTGACAGCACGAAACTCCATTCTCTGCCACGGATTCTTCATATTCCTTTGCAAGATTTTCGACAATATCCTCTGAAGGTTTCCAGTAGTCGTGCCTGACTGCCTCAAGCATTCTCGCTGTCACAGATTGGTAAGCATTAGGGTTATTCTTCTTGAACCATTCTTTCATAGAAGGATCATTTACATATGTTTCATACACGTCTTGCCAGACAGTATCGTCCACAAGTTCAGGATCACTTACCTCCCAGCCGAAAAGGTTGTTCACAAAATCGGACATCATGCTGCCGCCTGAATATCCGGAGTTCTTCATTCCTTCTATCCATTTGTCATTGAAATATCTGGCTCGCAGATCCTTGCTGAGGTACTCCTGCATTCCCACCATCTGAGCTCTGTCCAGGTCGCTTGTGTCCGAAATATACATCTCCGGAGTCTTGCCGCTAAGATGCCTCGTTGCCAGGTTCATGCCGCCGAAGTACTGGAAAAGGTCATCGTTATCAAGGGAGTCGTAAAGGTTTGAAGAAGACGAATGTACCGATGCTTCAACGCTTTTCAGGTTTCCTTCAAGGAGTTCTCTGCACTGGAAGCCCCAGAAATCTTCTCCGTAAGCGTATCCCATTTTATTCAGGTATACGTTCGCAATAGCTTCTTCATTCTCCCATGTCCCGCTTGCACTGATAGCATCTGAGACTCCTATATCGTAAGTACCGTCCATTACTGCAAAGCAGCGCATGGTAGAGAGCTTTGTTGCAGTCTCGTTGTCATATCCTGCAGCAATCAGAGAGTCATAGAGTGTAAGGGAACTCTGATTAACGTAGTTGGGATAGTTTAGGCCAGGAAGAGAACTTGCAAGTTTCACGGCACTGTCTATCATTTTGATCTTATCCGGAAAAGCATCCCTCATTCCTGCTGTTGAGTAGACAACATCAATACGTGGTCTCCCAGGCTTTGAAGTATCATAATTTGGCAATAGTTCTTCTTCAGGGATAGCTTCAACTCCGGTTACATACCCGTTTTCATCCCAGACAGGTTTTACTCCGAGCAGGTAGAGCACCTCAGCTTCCAGAGTCCCGTGATCCGCAATAAACTCCACCCCGAATCTTGAAAATGAAACTTTTTTAGGATATTCCCCATGTTCTTTATAGTAATCCTCAAGCAACTGAATTGCAAGAGATTTACCTACTTCCCATGTTGCCTCTGAAGGATAAAGCTTCGAGTTTATGCTGTAATAGTTGCACCCTGTAGGTACTGCATCAGGGTTCATAATCGGGTCCAATCCCGAACCTGGTGGGATAAAGCCTCCACTCAGGGCTGAAAGAATTCTGTCAATCTCCACGTCGCAGTTAAGAAGCCTGTCCTTATAATCCAGTCCCTGTTCAAGATCAAGTGTAACTGTACTGTTAGTTTTCCCATAAACTGCAGTTTGCGCCTTGGAAATGCTTGTATTATTGGTTACGACCTCCCAGACAAGTTTGGTAACTTTTGTATCATTCAGTGGAATTCCGAGAGGATAAGCAGATTCAGGATAGAAGGCAGCAGTGACATTTTCCTCAAAGTTTCCTCCAAGCATAGCTCTTACCATTCCGGTAAGTTCGTCACTTTCGGGATCTGTCTTATTTGTCGTAGGAACATGACTGAGAATATGCATACCGTATGGGATATTTTCATTTCCTATATCTTCCAAATACTCATGAAGTGAATTTTTAACAAAATCCCCAAACTCTGTTTCATTATAATTTTGAATAGTAGTTACGTTATCTATTCCCAGATCAACACTTAGATTGAGTGCTATTATTTCGTTTACTATGGCTTTCTGGTATCCTGCTTTTGTCTGAGAAGAAATTCCTGGATCATAATACCCTTCCACATTAGTTGAAAGGTTTTGCAAATCTCCATAAAGTCCACCACGCTCAAGGGTTGGAGTCAGATGGTCAATAATCAGAGCATTACCTCTGTACTCCGCAGTTATTCCTTCTCCCACGTTGGCAACGATGTAAGGATAGATATTCGGAGTATCCTGCAACAGGAGAGGAGACCAGTCTGAAGTCCGGTTCATGCCGTAAGTAGAACCCGGAAGCCACTCGTGCGTACCGTGAGTACCCATATTAATAAGTGCATCAGGCTGGAACTCGTGGTGTAGCCAGAGATAGAAAGCTATGTACTGGTGTGTGGGAGGTACAACGTTGCTATGGTAAAGAGTGTCATTGTTTTGTCCTGTTCCTCTGGCAGGCTGGGGCATGAGCCAGACATTTCCGAAGCGTACCGTAGGAATTACAATATATTTTCCGGTTTCATTTTCATAGATCATAACACTCTTATTTTGAGGCAGGTCTTCGGACCAGGGTTCTCCCCATTCAGAGGTTACATTGGATCTCAGATTTTCCGGAATTTCAGACTCAAACCATTCTTTATAGGTATCCATAGGTATGAGTTGCAGTCCCCACTCAGTTCTGTTTTCGACCATTCCATTCAGAATACCGGGAGCCCAGGAACCTACGTTTATACCCTGTGCCTGAAGCATTTCCATGAGCTTACTGCTGTTTTCCGGAACTCCGGAGACCTCATAGCCACTTTTATTCATTGCATTGAGGAGTTCAAACATGCTCTGGGTGGAATTAAGATAATTTGCTACTATGTTGTCTTTCCCTGAAGGGTAATTGTAATAGATGACAGCGACTTTCTTATCCTCATTATCCTTGAACTTCAGGTTCGCCCAGTTAATTGACCTGTTTGCCATCCAGTCAATTTGGGAGGGAAGAGGTTCATAGTTGCTTTCACCGGTTTCGGAATCGTAATTATCAATTCCGACCACAATATACTCGAAAATTCCATCAATGCTCGGGAGTAGAGTCTTGTATACAACCTCTTCACTGGGGATACCTCTATTGCCGTCAGCTATGTCGGTAGAGTTTGCAGGATTTGTAACAACCAGTCCGGTAAGCACGGGGACATCAAGGTCTTTAAGCTCCTGTACACCTTTATCAGGATCATCATAATTCAAACGGAAGCTTTTAAGAGAAATTACGCACTGGACAAGAGGATCTCCATTTTCGTCAAAGTAAAACTTATGAATATCGTTGAAAGTATCAAAACCTGCAATTACGTTGCAGCCTTTTCCTTCCAGATCGTGGATGAGTGCATCTATGACCTCAAGGTTGTCACCTGTGTAATCCGAAGCATGGAACCATATCCCTATAGTTGGCTTGCTCTTGTCGTAAATATGTCGTGATTCATTTGAGTTAGTTGAGTTAGAGTACCATTCAAGGTAGTCAGTTGTGTTTTCAAACCAGTCGGGTTGAGACTCGTTAGTTGAAGAACGGGCATCCGGATGGTAAATTGCTGCTTCGGGGAATTCTACAGGGTCTTCATAAACCCAGTTTTTCGTAAGCTCAGGTTTATCTCCATATGTTTTTGCTAGGTATGTAATGAAATTTTCAGTGTTTTTCTTCAGGATTCCTCTGGAGCCCATATTGTAGAAGAATTTTTCTTCTGTAGAATTGTATGGTTTGGTCCCGGTAAAAATATGATCATAACTTGAAGTGTTGATATATGTTGTATCTATCGCAGAAGAAATATCTATAAGTGCAGTCCCATTTTCGTGGGCACTTTCTAGATCACCCCCTATATCTTCGAACTGCGACCAGAGCATATAGGAAAATATTACATCCTGGTTTTCAAAGGTGACATTGCTAAAGTCGGAATACCCAGAAATATACGTTACATTCATACTTGCATTGTAGGGATTGGACTGCTCTGCTGCAGCAAGGGCGCTCCCATCATAACAGATAAAAGTAATATTTACATGATTTTCATCAGCCGATACGTTCTGTGCTAGCAGTAAAAGGACCACTGCACATAAAACCAATAACCTACTTTGTGCCGTACGCATCTTATCCCCAGAATAATGTCTCTGAACCTTAGAGCACCCCGGAAGAAAGATAACCGGAATGCTTTGTTCACGTTGATTTTATGTTAAAATTTTGCGAATTTTATAAACTTGCCTGAAACAGTCGTTAAGTTCTAAAAGTGAAATGGATGCTCTCGATTTTACTTGCAGTTCAAGCTAAGAACTTCCAAAAATTAATGGGCAGCCGATTCTGTATTACAGATTTAACATTTGGAGCATTAAGGAATAAAATATATAAAACAAGGTTTTTGGATCACAATTATTAGCTATTTAGGTAAAAAGGTCAATAAATAGCATTTTTGCATTAATACATATTATAGCTCTTCACGGTTTTGCAGAACTCGAGAACAGTTATTCAATTGGAAAATAAGACGATAAAGAACCATCTTTTTTGAATGTTATTTCCCCAAAACGTTTTCAAAACATTATCTTTGTCAGATCAAATTCAAAAAATAACTATAAGTTACCTGCTCGAAATAGTGAAGAGCATTACTCTTTCGTTCATAAATCAATGAAACTCTTTGATGATTATTGAAATACTACAACTGGATAACTTCACAGCAAAGGAAATTGCTTATTTATTTGAAATCAATTACTTATTAAAATTGTTTATTTATTTTCTACTGTTTCCTTCTTTTTATATTCTATTATTTTTATATAATTTAAACCTTCACTTTAACTTGTTTTATCATCTATCTCTTTTATTAACGGCGTCTTAAGACTACGAAATATTTATATATTTAAATGTAATTTTACTATATGCAAATCAAATTTACTTGATTTGTCACCTGAGGTGCCATTTAAACCTCCGTAAATCTGTAGTTTCCCAGGAGTAATTTGCCATTTTATTCCCCTAAAAACTGCAGTCTTCCGGGAGTAATTTGCTATTTAATACTTTTTTAAAACTGCAGTCTTAAGGAGTAGTTTGCCATTTTTATCTCCTTAAAACTGCAGTCTTCCGGGAGTAACTTGCCCTAAAATTTCTATTAAATTTTTTCTCTCTTTTGTTGTATTTTTATGTCAATTTGTTGTATTGTTGTATTTTTATGTCAATTTGTTGTATTTTTATGGTCAGTTCTGTCTTACTTCTATGGTCAATTATCTCAATACCAAAACGATGAATTCGATACTTTAACTTCCGCTATGAGCATGTTTGTTAAAATCAGATGTGGAAACGTTTCTAAACTGATTTCTTTGGTTGCCGGGATTGATCTCTTTTTTCCACTGGCTCGTACTTGCACTTATCAATTATATTAAAATCAGTATCAATTACATTGAGATCAGTACCAATTACATTGAGATCAGTATCAATTACATCGAGATCAGTATCAATTACATCGAGATCAGTATCAATTACATTGAGATCAGTATCAATTACATTGAGATCAGTATCAATTACATCGAGATAAGATCAATGTACTGATTTTGCATAATCTGAAGGTTTACCTGATAATGTCATGTAAGCTAAAAAATAACTACTTTTTAATATTTTGTAGACGTGACTTGCTTCACGAAAAATAGTCCTGTAACTGAAGACGAAGAAACTCTCAGTGCTGGAAGGGTATCAAGAATTATATACAGTTTCTGAATTAAAGCTATTTATCTTGAAATTGACATAACAACGGGAATATTTCAGTAACTTTAGAGCGCTTTTAAGTAAAAACATATTTAGACTTTAAGTGGCCCGCGAAGCATGGTTCGCATCTGGTTATACGATTTTTTCACTATTTCAGTGCTTCCTTCCAGTTCTATGATCTCGAAACCGAAGTTATGTGCAAATTCTTCAATTTTTTTCTCAAAATCAGATTCATAGGATAGTTTCGTGTTAATTCTAGCAACTTTTCGGTAACCGAGTTCTCTCATATATTCAGGAGTGAATTCAAAACCCAGAGGCGGTTTATCGCCAACTCTGAAGACAGTCTTCCAGTTTACAGCCCACATAGGAGTTAAGAAAAAGGTATCACTGTGATTTTTCAGGATTTCCCGATAATTAGAGTTGCCTCCGAGAGCTGCTGCAATGCAGTCCTCAACGGGTTTGATTGATTCGCCTGTGCTCCTGTCCTGAAGTGGCTTTATAGGGCATCCTTTATGAGCAAAATCTCTTTGTATCCTGGAAAATGCTTGTCCGCAGGAGCCGTAAAAAAGTAGAATTCCGTCCACAAGCCTGGACATGAGGTCAACGTTTGTATACGTTTTACTTTTAAGCAGGGCAGGGTCTATATGGAGTCCCATTCCCTGAAGCTGAACAATAATGTTGAACTCATTACTACGTTTCAGGTCTGCTTTTATTTTGTAAAAGGGCAGGACAACCGGTTCAAACCCTTCGGATTCAAGCTTGTATAGAAGGCCGTTGTTTTCTTCGTTTTCTATGATGTAGATCCTGTCTATATCAGGGCCGTTTGCAAGCACATGGGTAATTTCATCCTCAAATACTCTACACCCAACTATACCCAGAGCTGTCATAGTTATAAGTTTGGTCTCCGGCTATTAAATAATATCCTTAACGAAAAAGCTAATAACTCTTAGCAGAAAACAAATATACTTATCTGGTACCGCATTTGCAATGTTTCCTTTTCCGGAAGTACCATGAAGTTCTTCTCAATTCGAAGAGACTTCAAAAAATATAAAATAAACAGAGTTTCCGTAAAAATGGACTATTTGCCCGAAAAAACATGGCTGTCATATTTTGCACCGATTTTCCAAATACAAATTCAAAACATTTTTTTCTTAGCCAGTGGTAGGTTCCACCAGTATAGAATAGTTGATAATGATGTCAATACCAATAGAACTAAAACCGCTATCATTATAAGTTTTTCTTGCATTTTTATCCCCGGATAATCGATAATGAACCACGGAACATCCCAGGTGAAAGAATATTCAGGATGTTTAGCTCACCAGACTATTTCAGTCTAAAAGTTCTGATTTCGGAAATTCTCAAAAACCTACAGGGAAACAGCCATTAAGTTTTAAAAATGAAATCGAAAATTCTAAATCTAGATACTAATTTTAAAACCGGAAATTTCTGAAGCTAATAAATGGCTGATTTTGTAATATGTTTTTAACACTTAGAATAATGGATATAATATATAAAATAAAGTGTTTAGCTCACAATTATTAGCTGTTAGGGTAAAGGAGCCAATCCGATAAAGTTTTCAGATAATAAATTAAAAATTATACTTAAAGTGGAAAAACCAAAATAAACTAACTTTCCTAGAAAACAAACATGATATTCCTTGAATAACATGCACAACTATATGAAAATGCATGCT
>NZ_LMVP01000016.1 GCF_002287235.1 Methanosarcina spelaei | reverse complement strand
GTCTATGTCCCATCTTGCTCCATATAAGTTTGCAATATCTTTTGCATTCAAAATCTCTTTCTGAATATTTGTGATATAAATGTGGTGCTTTTCATCCTCGTCATTATATACTGCAACAAGACGTACATTCATCTCATCCTGTTTTTGCTTGCCTTTATATTCTCTTCTTTTGAATGCTATTTTTACAACTGCATCAATATCTTTTCCAGAAAGTTGCTTAATGCACTCACTAATAGGTTTCCCTATGAAATCTTTGCACTTTGTTTTAGGCATTCCTTCCTCTATTGAAACAACAACAGGATCCATATTCTTTTTAATTCTTGAAACGAAATACCCCCCATTTTCTTCAACCCTTGCAAACATCTGAGTTTTGTAGAAACCAAGATCAACAAGGAGAATACGGTCTTTGATCCAGGGACCGATTTTCAATGTTTTTATCTCAGCTGATTTTTCGGAGTACAGAGCAACGGTTTTAGGGCCGTTAGCAACCGCACTTACCATAACTCCGACTTTTACTCCAGCAGCTACTGTTCTTGCTCTTGCTGCTGGAAATTTATCTGATAAAGAAGAGTGAAGACGAACAATTGTGCTGTCCTGAATGACAATATCCTGGAAGTTTTCGAGCTTCTTGCTAAGTTTTCTACCAGGTTCTTTTGCAAGTTCTTCTATGCCGTGAATTACGCACTGATGCAGGAACTCAACTAGTTCTGGAGTAAAACGATAGTACCAGCTGCTATCGCTTATGGTTTTATGGGACTCAGTTTCATATTCTCGTTTCAAACTGGAAAGTGTACGCTGCAAGCGTACGCCAAAACTAAGAGTTAAAACCCAAAAGATGATGACAGGGTCAATTTTGCGCTCACGTTTTATAAGACCAGTTTCTTTGGCAGTTTGCCTTAACCACTCTTCGGGAAACATTTCCCGAAGAGAGTCTTCAAGAGTAGGTGGGGGACGAGGAGACATAGAGATACATGTGTTAAGGTATTGTCATATAAAAACATCTTCAAGAGAAGGAATTTAGTGCTTAACCGATGACCAATGTACCTAAATCTAATTGTTTGCAAATCCAATTACCTGTAGATATAACTGCCTGCAAGTCTAGTTACCTATAAATCTGACTGTCTGCAAGTCTAATTACCTGTAAATCCAATTGTCTGCAAATCCAATTGTCTGCAAATCCAATTACCTGTAGATCTAACTGCCTGTAAACCCAGTTGATCTACATTGATATCCGATCTGGCATTTACCCTATCAGTTTTATTGCCTCAGCCAGATCTTCGGCAATCATTTCCCTTTTTGATTTTTCAATCAGGTAATTCTGTCCTGTCTGCACATATGAGGGAAAAACTCGCCTGCCCTGATAGTAAAATTCACTTTTTCGGATTTTGTATGTTGAGCCGGTAGGAATTGTGTTTTTGCCGGTCTGACTCTTGCTGATATAGTTGAAGGCCTTTATCGCAACGTCTCCCATTAACATATAAACCTCAATATTGGGGAACAGGAGAAGTTCTTTTTCTAGAATCAGGGAGCATTTTTTGATTGTTGCAGCCGAGACTCCATACTGTGTCTTTGGGCATTTAATCGCAGTTGTGAGGTAAAAACCCAGATCAAGAATCTGCTGTATACTATTTACCGACATACCTGCATCACGGAAAGCCTGCAATGTCGTTTTCAAGTAAAACGGCTCTCCAGGAGCATAAAAGTAATCTTTCGGATTTTCAGGAGGGGCTTCGGAAATCATAATCACTTTTATTTTTTTGGCGTCTATATCCAAAGCAGGTACAAGATACCCACTTTTGTTGACTTCGGAACAGTGAAATTCCTTGCATTCAATATAATCGGCAGGACTCATTTAGGTTCACCTTGACTTGATCCTATTGAAAGATAACTGGTACTGGCAGGGCGAAGAAATATTGAAATTTGATATGTCTCTGCAGGTATGTTAAACTTAGGGCGCTTGCACACCGAAATTTTACAATTGGGCTTAATTGGAAAAAATCTCATAAAATAATTGCGGGAGCTTTTGCAGTTACTCTTATTTTGGTGGTTCTTTCTGAAAAACAGCAGCATTTGGCCTGCTAAGTGTGTGTTTGAAGATAAAGAACAAATCGACAACGATCATTAGGTGAACTAAAGGAAAATAGATGGGACAGAAGGAAAAACGCAAGCTTGAAAATTTTACTAATTAAAGTTTAAATGAGTTTAACGGGAGGAAGTTATTAAAGGAATGATTAGATAAGTCACCAAAACAAAAGAATAATTAGATAAGTTACCAAAAGAGTTTTCAAAAATCGAGTGATGTTAAGCCCTTTAGATTTTTAAGTGATCCATAAGGCCTGGTCCAATTTAATGTAGTTTAGTTCTGTACTCAGTTAAGTTATTACTTAGTTAAGTTATTACTTAGTTAAGTTATTACTTAGTTAAGTTATTACTTAGTTAAGTTATTACTCAGTTAAGTTATTACTTAGTTAAGTTATTACTTAGTTAAGTTACATACCTTCTTTGTACGTCTTCTTTATACACCGGGACTTGACCCTATGGACCAATTATAGTTATGTAAATAATGGTATAATAAAACAACGATGTAAATTTATTTTTTAACGGTACTGCGAAAAAAGTGCAACCTAATTTAGAGGCTTGGTTTATAGCTACGAGTAAGCTGGGCAAGCTATTTGATAAGATAAAGATAAATTCGGCAAACTGCCCATAATGAGGGCAGACATGCCTGATAAAACGAAGTACTATCCTGATCCGAAATCTGATTAATTACCTGATTAATTACCTGCCCAGAACTTACCAGCTAGATTTATTCGGATATTAACAATAAAGGGCATTAACACATTCCCAGAGCCGTAAAAAGTTTCTTTAAATCTGCTTTTGATTTCTCAACAAAAATCCCTCTTGTTCCCGAAATCATGACTGTCCAGTCGCCGCCACTGTACATCCAGTTTTGCTGAGGTACCCAGTTCATCTTATAAAGCTGCGTATAAGCACTTGCAAGAGCATCAAACATCATATTCACCGTTCCGCAGAACTTGGCAGTCATCTCAGCCATTTCTTTTGGCATTGCATCCCTGGACTTATACTCCACAAGCTTTCCTTCGGGACTGAAAATTCCGGCTGCCATTACCCCGTCAAACTTCAAAAGTTCATCTAATGATAAATTGCATTCCTGTCCATCCATATACTAACCCCCAACTAAACTCGGCATATGCCGATCAACTGTTTATACCCTAACTATACACTGTGAATTATACTATAACTATACTGAATTTATGCCTGCGAGATATTCTCTAAATCTGGGAATTTTTTTCAAAATCCCTGTTTTATCCTTTTAATTGCCTTCCGAATCTACAGGCTTTTCCCTGGGCCTGCGTATGAAACCAGTTACTAAGTAACGATTCCTTCATACCTGGTTTTTGTGTAAAGGGATTAGAAAGTACTGGTATGATATTATATAAAAATATCAAATTAAAAAAGAAACCAGAAGATATAGAATGCAAGCGGACCTTCCAAGCGGATCTTCCATAAACATTTCCAAAAAGATAACCTTTTTCATTATTGTTTTTTGGGCAATGCTTGAAAAATTTGAAATTGTTATTTCAACTGAAACTTCGAGAAAATGGATGCTGGAAATTTCAATGACGGCAAAAAGTGGAAAACTGTGGATATCTCAAAAGTACATGTTTGAGCAAGCAGGACAGTTTTCAAAAGACCTTATAAGAATTAGAGACAATACTAAATTAAAGACAATATTAATGCTTATCCTGGGGAGTGATTAGCATGGTAGAAGATGAGCAATTATATAACCAAGTCAGGGAAGTTGTTAGTGCTATTCCGATGAAGATTGGCTTTGAGAACATAGATGGAATTTCTGAGTACGTTACAAAGCGCGTTTTAGTTGGATATGCAATTGTCAGGTATATAGTAAAAGAAAAAGAATTAGACAACAGGGAGTATACGAAGACGTTTGTTAAATCAAATCCTGTTTATCAAGATGGCTCAGGTAGTAATACTTACGGTGTTGATACCAATATAGAAAATGAGGAAACTGTAATTGGTGTTGTACAACCTACACGTCCCACGTATGGGATTTTTGGGTTAATGCCTCTTGATGACCTATCACTCGAACAGCTTGCTTCACTTTCGTTTAGTCACTTTGGTGAAGACATGTTTTTGGGATTCGAATATGAAGGTACTGAACATCCTGAATGGATTAGCATGCTTCGTGAAAAGTGGATAGAGATAATATACGAACATGAAAAGGAGCGTGAACTGTGGGGTGAAGTAAAAGGATAATGAACAAAAAGCTAAAAAATTTAATTTGAAGGTTTAGAAACTAAACAAGCCTCAGATCTTGCTTTAGATATCTATGAAACATTTTAGTTAATGAGCTCATCCCAAAACCAATTTCATTCCCAATATATCCCAATATATTATACTATTTTCATGTTGGAAATTAGAGCGAGTATTCAAAATTCAAGGTTTTGGGATAGGCTCAATCTGTACTTTAATGTCTGCCAAGCTCATCGATTAGCATAAGAAAATCAAGCTCGATATCTTCTGATTTCAGCGTGACTAAACTATAGCGAAATACAAACGTGTATTTACCTCGCAGTTATCTCAGGTTCAAATGGCTCAGTAACAATTTTGGACGTGCATAGCTGGTTCAATTCATAAAGAAGATCAGAGTATGGTTTCAGCCCCGTTATTTAGTAGTACTGGGCTACTTTTCGATGACCAGCATAAACATGGGACTGGAACGATATTTCACCTTTTCTTTTTCGTCGTAAACCCGGTCTCCAATATCCATGTCGCAGGAAATCTTTTTATAACCAAGCTCTATCAACGTGTTGAAATCCCACTGGGACCTGCGTCTTCGGCACATCGGCATACTTTTTCTGTAATCAATCATGTCAGCAGTGTAGGAAGGAAGAGCTTCACCAAACAATTTTCCGTACTCCTTTTGATCCTCTTCATATTTCTTCATGGCTGCTTCATCGAATAATCTTAAGTTCCAGTTGGCATCAAAAATGATAATTTTGCCGTCAGACTTCAAAACTCTTTTCCATTCTCGGTACGCTCTTGGGGCATCAATTAGGGTCCAGGTGACGTTTCTACTGATTATAAGGTCAAAGCTTTCGTCCTCAAACTGCAGATCCTGTCCGTCGGATACACGAAAGTCGGCTGTGATACCTGCATTTTCTGCATTTGCCTTTGCTTCATTGACCATAGCCTCGGTACAATCAATGGCAGTCACTCGATGTCCTGCTTGAGACATGATAATGGCAAAAAAACCTGGGCCAGTACCCACGTCAAGAATATCCATTTTGTCAGTTTTCCCGGCATTTTCAAGGATGATATCCGTCCAGGCTTTTTTTTTAAAGCAGTTTAACTCCACTTTTATTAAATTGCTGTAGTTACTGCTCACTTTCCGCAGATGTCTTCAAAAAAATAACATTTTTCCTGCTATCGTTTTTGGAAAAATTATTCTAAGATTTGCATTTATCATCTCAACTGAAACCTAGGAAAATAGTTGCTGGAAGTTTTCAATGAAGGCAAAAGGTCGAAAATTTGGGAAAATTTCAAAAGCACACTTTTGAGTAACAAGGACGATTTTCAGAGAAAACGATAGCAAGAAAAATTATGAAAATTGAAAGGACATCTGCGGAAAGTCTGTTACTGGAACTATCCGTCCAATTCTTAATCAGTTTTTGTTTCGGGTCCATCGCCATCAACTCTACTTTATTTGTATAAGCAGACACGCCACAAAGGTGGCAGCGTATCTGCTTATTAAATATTTTTAATCTTATTGTTTTACATCAAGTTTTTGCCATTCGATAGGCGCGTAGTTATTCACACCGATTTCAAATTCCTCTATTTTGTCTGTGTTGACAGCAAAGGAAGTAACAGGGTAATATAAGGGGACGGTGAGGGCTTCTTCACTAATAAATTTGAATACCGTATCGTAATTCTTTTGCCTTTCAGTTTCGTCAACGCTGTTTAATGCTCTGGTAATATTGTTGTAGAGCCCTTCATCATACCACACCTTTGCGGCGTTGCTTGTAGAAAGAATCGAAAACATCTCAAGCAATGAACCATGGGGCACCCATGAATCCGAAGATGTTCTCATCAAAGCGATGTCAAACGTTTTTGTATTCATCGTGGCGTCTTCATATCCGTTTTTATCCAGAATGTTAAGATTTACTTTTATGCCCACAGAAGAATATTCAGATTGCAAAAACTCTGCCAGTTGCTTCCATTCAGGGAATTCTTCTGTCGATAACACAAAGTTAAACTCCATCTTTTTCCCATTCTTTTCACGGATACCATCACCGTCTGTATCGACATATCCTGCTGCTTCCAGTAATTGTTTTGCTTTTTCCTTATCATTGGAAAAACCATAATTATTTTCCCGCGTAGTATAAGGGACACCTGTTTGATACAAACCATTGGCTTCTAAGCCAACGTTATTGAACAGATTTTCCGCAATGCTCTTTTTGTTGATGGCATAGTTCATGGCCAAACGGACATTTTTGTCTTGAAATGCTTCTACATTCTGGTTAAAAGCAATAAAATGAGAACACATGGTTCTGTTTGTAAATGTTTCAAAGGAACTGGAGTTTTTCAGCTCTAAAAAGCTCTCCATGGGGATTTTTCCGATCAGGTCTCCACCCAGAATATCCACTTCGCCGCTTTGAAGCGCTAAAACTCTTGCTTGTCCATCCGATATCACCTTAAATATAATGCGATCTACCTTAGGTTTTTCACCCCAGTAATATGGGTTTGGTACAAGGGAAAACTCCTGATCTTTTACATAGGATTCCAGCATCCAAATAGAGCTTCTGATTATCAATAGAGCTTCTGATCCTGAAAAGTAATTTTAAAACTCTTACTAATGTGGTAAAAAATTGGTTTTGGGATGAGTTACTTAAAAAGGAGTGAGTAATGAGTCTCTTTTCAGGGCCAGTAGAGGCTTTACCGAGTTTATTAATCTTGAACTTCTTCCCTTCCCCTGATACAGGATGTAATCAGGAGACTAAGTGAAAAGTTCTAAACAAAATTTTTTCGAAATAGGCTAACTCACTAGAACTCCAGTTTCGATTATTTTTTACTTTTCTCTTTTTTCGCAAATGCTTTCATTAATTTTTCACTCACATATGCCAGTATCGAAGTAAAAAAGGCTTTTATACTTTTCATGTACACTGAGACTCCATGAGAATCTGGCCTCTAAACATAAAGGTTCAGGAAAACACAACGCCGGAAAAAATAGACATTATAAACGCGAGCCTCAAGAAAACTCAGGTTCCTCAAAAAGGAGAAGCCGGTTCCTTCTGGGAAAACAGAGGCGATCGATATCACTGCGGAGTTGACCTGTATGCCCCTGAAAATACGGAAGTGGTTTCAGTTGAAAGAGGAATAGTCGCAGAAACCGGTCTGATGACTTCGCCTGAAATACTGCCTTACTGGAACCCTACTTACTATGTGATTATCGAACAGAGCAAGGGGTTATTTTGCAAATACGGAGAGCTTGCAGGCTTCACCGTGAAAAAGGGAGATGAAATTGAGCCAGGAGATTTGATAGGTCGAGTTGGAATGGTTCTGAACTCCAAGAAAATCGATGGTTCCTGCCCACTTTATATCCAGAAATTGAAAAATAAAAATCCAAGTATGCTCCATTTTGAAGTCTGGAAAGACAAACTCATTTCCGCTCATAGAGATTATCTCGGAGGCAACTGGTTTGCCAAAATAATGCCTGAAAACTTGATTGACCCTACCGGATACCTTGAAATATTAGATCCCTATAAATCCATTGTACCATAATATCTGTAATTGTCATATCACAAAAGTCTGTAATTGTTGTATCGTGAACTTATATGAACCTATAGTATTGTATCATAAATTTATAATCGTTTTATTATTATATCGGAAATTATACTGGTTATATTAATTATACTAACCATACCAATTATACTACAATTGACTTGTGTATCTGTAACCAAGCTCAGTCTCCACACAAAACGTAAGAAAATTCACAGCTTACTGCCGTCTTAACTATATGGTTGGTCTCTATGGAAGGTATGAAACCTGCTTTCGGCAGGTCGACATAAAAATCCATTCAATTTTTCTATTGATATCGTTTTTTTTAGAACTTTTGATATTTAATTTAAATCAAAAATTACTAAATGTTAACCATAACATAATTAATATATATTTATAATATATGAGATAAAAGACAAATCATGCTAGATAGACAATCCGCAAGATGCTGTTTTTTAACTTAACCTACAAAAAATAACAATTAAGAATATTTAGATGTTGGAATGTGCTTGCTGCCGAATGTAGGATGAAATGTGAAACGTCTGCAGTTGACGAAAAAATAAGTTCCCTTGAGAAAATTCCGGTAATCAAAAACTACTACCTCGTCCTTGGAGGAGGAAAAATCGGCACTAATTTCCTTGAATATGCACGGAAAAATAAGTATCCCTTCGTGCTTGTTACCGATAAGGATGAAATGCACCTGCCTCAAGGGAGTCAAACATCATCAAAACTGAAGACGAGCTAGTAAATCTCCTGAAATACAAAGCTTTAGGGTCATTTCAAGATGAAACACTCAAGTCCTCCAGCACAGCAGGAGAAAACGAAAGAAGAGAAAACGAAAGAAGAGAAAACGAAAGAAAGAAGAGGGGAAACAAGGTAGAAAACAATGAGGTAGAAGCCTATTTTTATAGAATGGACCTGGATAGCATTCATTTTCTTCTAAGCCTCGGCATTCCTGAATACATTATCCCTGCCGTTCCCTGCCATGCGGTTGCATATATGCTTTCCGACATTCTAAAACTCCCTCCGGATCCCGGAAAAGACGAAAATACAAAAGAAGTTCTGGAAAAAAGCCAGAAGGAAAACAGCCCGGTAACCGAGCTTTTTATCCGACCTGAAGACGAAAGGCTCATGTCCTTTTTCGAAAAGCTTGCAGCTTCCTTTCCTTACGATGTAATCGCAGGACGTTACCCTGAATATGGCATGCTGTTTCTCTCTTATGCAAGGGAAGGAGAAATATGCCCTGACGGTTGTCCGGGTCCAAGAGACCGCTGTCCTACCTTTGGGCGGAAAAAACCAGAAACTATTACTGAATATACAGGAAAACTTCTCCAGAAGCTGCCAGGCTGGGTTTTTGAAAGTTATCAGATGAAGCCGGGTATAGGTGGGTTTAAAGGAAGTGAGTTCAAGCAGAACCTGCTGGAGATCCTTGAGTTTTTAAAAACTTTTAAAGAAAACAGTAATGAGAATAGATTTGAAAGCCTTGAGGACAGAGCTTTTTTCGTTGCTACTACCTGCACATGCCATGGAGTATTGAATCTGTTCTATGTTACCTGAAAACCCAATCTTCACCTGAAAACCTGTTTTTCACCTGAAGAATTTTCATCTCACCTGACAGCTCAGTAAAATTGTATTGATCTGACAGCTTAGTGAAATTGTATTGACCTGACAGCTCAGTAAAATTGTATTGTAGTCAAAATCGTATTCATGTGCCTGCTCTTGCACCAGTTTTTCCTATCAAGTTCCTGCAATTCGCACCGTTTTTCCTATCAAGTTTCTGCAATTCGTACCAGTTTTTCGCTTAGAGGTCTCTAATCCGGTGTCAGTTTTTGCTCACCAGATTTTTCACTTTGCTCACCAGGTTTTTCGCTTATAAGTGAGGATAAACCAAAATTAGATCTGCTATTATACCGATATATAAATGGGGACTCTATGGAGGTATTAGTAGGCACAAGCGGCTGGTATTATGACTGGAACAAAAAGAAAAACCTTGATTGGTTTATCCAGAACTCCGGGCTGAACAGTGTTGAACTTAATGCAAGTTTTTACAGGTTTCCTTCACCTGAGCAGATTGAAGGCTGGAACAGGAAGGGAACAGGAATTAGGTGGAGTATAAAGGTTCACAGATCCATAACCCACTGGCGACAACTCAGTGAAAGCTCCCTGGAAATCCTGGAGAATTTCCTTGAGCTTTTCGAACCCATGGACCATCTCATTGATTTTTACCTTTTTCAGGTTCCTCCAAAGTTTGATGATGTCGAAAGGGCGCTCAGATTTGCAGAAGCAGCAAAACTTGGGGAAAAGTTTGCCCTGGAGATAAGGAATAAAGAACTTCTAGGAAATGATGAGGTATATTCAGGGCTTGTTGGAAAAGTAACCTTGGTGTCCGTAGACTCGCCTGACTACAGGAACCGCATCTTTCCCGGAGAAAACGTGTATATGAGAATGCATGGAAGAAATAGCTGGTACAGTTACAATTATTCTCAGGAAGAAATTAGCGAAACTCTCAGAAAAATTCTTTCATTCGAGCCTGAAAAGACCTACGTTTATTTCAATAACGACCATAATATGCTGGATAACGCAAGAAAGGCATTGGAAATCTCTTCAGGTTTGTAAACCTTTAATTAATCCCTTAATTCTAAAAATCTGCCATTTCCTAAAAGAAAGGATTTTATTCAGTGGTGTCAGTTCTCTTTTTTCTTGTTAACTTAAAAAGTTTGATTCCAATTGTTAACCTTTTATTATGAATAAATTATTATATTAAAAGGTATATTCAAAGTTTAGTATGGAGATTCTGAGGAGTTAAAAATCAGGTACCTCAAAATTAAAAACGAATTTTTGAGAACCCAACCCTAACAAAGAAACCATTTTACCCAGAATTCCCTATATATATAAAAAAGAAGTGAAATATATGTTCTGGAGTAAGGACTATATTGTAGAAAGGCTGAGCGAAATCCCTAGAACCCTGGAAGACATCTCGATAGAAGTTTTTGAAGGTGTACCCCCAACAAATGATTTTTTACAAAAAGCTGGCCTTTCAAGCGAAAATTGCACAGATGTGTCCTGCGTCTGTAGAGACTCCCACACAAATGTGAGCATAGAACAGATAAGTATTGAAAAGGAACTTATGTACCCTTATGTAGACGATTCCGTTTCGAATGAATTTGCGGTTCAGTCAACTCAGTACCAGTTTATGGTGCCTTACAAGATCCTTGACAATAACATAAGAAAAGAATACAGGATATTCCAGCCTGAGGAACTGAAAGCAAAGTTCCCTGTAGCTTATAAACAGTTACTGGAAATCAAACAGCAGTCTGAGACCGAAGAAGATGAATTCGTTTCGGCTGATTACCGTTTCGAGAACGAAATTTTTCTAAGTTATATAAACACACCCAAAATCATTATTACCAGCAACTCTTGCCTTCAGGCTTCATATGATCCTACCGGAAAGCACGTTTTTGCAAACGGAGTCGGAGTCGTTCTCGGAGATCCTACACTCTACCTCTATGTTACGGCTGTACTCAACTCTTCGATAGCAAGGGCTTTTCCTGAGGTTTGGAGCCGTAAAGGGGTACAGAGCAGAAGCAAACTTAATTCACAAATGCTGAAAAGGTTTCCAATTGCGTTCCCTAAAAAAGATGGTATCGAGAACATTATAAGCACAATCTCACGTTACCTGATTTACCTGAACAGGCAAAAACAGATGGCAAAAGCCTATGCGATACCCGGCTACCAGGAGCTCATTGACTTCTATAAAAGAATTTCAGACCTCCTGATTGTAGATACATACATCACGAATGACCTTGATCCAAAACTTCTTGACGTCCTTGCCGAAAACATCACGGTGTCCGATGGGGGATTTGAATACAGCGACGATATAAATCTCCTGATCGGACTGCAGGAAATAAAGAAGAACATTTTGAGTGCTCCGGACTTTGGAAAGTGCAGGTTCAGTAACGAGTTCACAAACATTCTCGCAACTCTTAAAAACAACGCTGTCTGGTAAACGAAAAACTCAACCAGCCCCTGATTTACTTTCTTTACCAGCTGTCCTGATATTTTATCTTCCGGACACTTTGACTTTTTATTTTCCTTACCTTTGACTTTCTTATTTTTTATGTGTTTGATTTTTATTATTCTGTTGCCTCGATTTTTTGTTTTTAGCGTACTACAGCTCATTTTTTCGAGCACTCTGGTTTTTCCTGAATTCTGTGAGTTGATGCTACACCAGGGAGTTAACACTATGCTGAGAGCAGATTGCCATTTTCTTAGCTTAAGATGGCAGTAAAGATCTTAATATACTTTTATATTGACAATAGTCGTCAAATTTAAGTGAAATTTATTCATCGATTATTTCAATTATTCTGGATATATCAGGCACTATCACTATTATACAAACGCCACAAGTCCTTCTTCACCTGGAATGGCATATTTCACTGTCTACTTTTCAGGAAGCGTGAAAACAATTCTACAGGCAAATATATACAAATGGAATTATTAAATATAAAAAGTAATGTTGAACAATAATTAAACAATGAAGTTAAACAATAATACCAACTTCAATCAACTCAACAATGTCAACCTTGAGCGAGAAATGAGTATGAGAAGAGCAAAGTCTGAGCCTGTTGGGAAACAGTCCTTAAATCTCATTTTAATGGCCGGGCATGCTGGAAGTTTTCGAGAGATCGATAACGGCAGGAAAATTGCAAAAAAGGCAAATCAGAAAGAGTGTGAGATATATGCCAGCCCAGGTGAGCTTCGAGAGATTTTACCTGTTGTAGAACGGACAAATCAGGATGATCGAGAAGTAATCGATATGGGTGAGAATGTTGTAATAATGCAGAATATGTTTTATGGTATCCAAGCACAATCACTTGTGGCTCTGGATATCAAAATAGGGAAAAGTACAGCTTCGAGAGCTCAACTGTTTGAATCCGGGGAAAAAAGTCAAGTGGGGGCTTTTTTCAAAGAAATGAGAATGAAGCTTTATGATTACTATACTAAATCTTCTACTCGAGGATGGAGGGCTATTCCAGTAAATGACCAAAACAGGGCAAAAATAGGTCGAAATTCCGAGATATTCTTGATGAAACAACTTGAGAGAGTAAATGTGAATAAAGACACTATGATAATAAACATAATATGCCAACTTGATCGGATTAAAACGAAATTGGAACAAAGTCAAAAAACGTTTATTGCATCCAGTGTCCTGATTGTAATCAATCTTCAGTATCCAGAGAACGCAAGGGTAAAATTGATTGATCTGGCACATCCAATATATGCAAATAATAAACTGTTCAAAAAATATAAAGAAAATTTTAATGAGGGAATGAATTCACTTATTGCTTTTTTTAAATGTTGTGCCGCCGAGTAATAGGTAAAAGTAAAATAGTTTATATAGACTGGTTACAAAGGCTATATTAATTCACGTTATATTGAGATTCCTGATAAATCAACAACTTCTGATAGACAAACAATTTCCGATAAATCAGAATTCCTGGTAAACCAGAACTCCTGATAAACCAGCTTAACCTGTCAAGAGATTTATTTATTGTTTGTTAGCTGTTACAAATTTTAATGCATATTTAAATTGGGAAAACTCTGGTAGAATATTATAGGAGACAAGCTTATTTATAGAAGCATTCCAGAGTATTTAGAGTCGATATAACTGGATTTCCAGGTAAAGATGTTTATATTTTAAATAAAGATGCTTATTATACTGCTTTTCGTTCAGGAGGGGTAAACTATGACTGATTTCAAGAACAATTCAGAAAAAAAAGAGATTTTTGATGAAAGTACCTCTATCGAAGCTAAAGACAAAAGTCCAGAGAAAGAGATGAAAAAGGAAACAGAAAAAGAAGTAGAAATAAAAACGAAAAATCATAGAGTTCTGCTTGAAAGATATGATCAGAGGCTGAAAGATCTTGACCCGGAGCTTATCACCCCTGAAGATGAGATTGCCTTAAAGGAAGCTTTTATACATGCAAAGGAGACCTTTGAGCCAGAGGAACTGGTAAGCTGGTTCACAGTTAAAGCCGAGCCCTTTTACAGGTCCGTATCCTGGAAAGTGCTCCTTCCTTTTTATGAAGAATTGCTTGGGATTGTGGAAAAAAAGCCAGGTCCCGAAAGTCCGGAAGCCGCATATGTGCTGAATGGACTTGCAGGAATCTACCGCTATATGGGAAATTACGAAGAAGCTCTCGGGCTTTTTTTAAGGGCTTTAAAAATTCGTGAAAATCTTCCAGACCATCCCAGGCCTGAGACCGGGGATACACTCAGTGAACTTGGCATTCTTTATGCTTTGATGGACCGGCGTGAAGAGGCTCTTTCCTTCTATACCCGGGCACTGGAGACCCAGAAAAAGTTCCTGAGCCCGAAAAATCTTGGCGCTATCAGGACCCTGAACAGGACTGCCCTTTTTTATAAAGGGTTGGAAAAACCGGAAAAGGCCGAAGAATGCTTCAGGAGAGCTCTCGAATTTCTTGAAAAGCTTCAGGGACAGGAGCCTGACAACCGTGTGATTATGGGATACAGATCCGGAACCCTAAATAATCTGGGTGTCCTGCTTTCGGAAACAGGTAAACTTGACGAAGCTGAGGATAGATACGGGCAGGCACTAAAGCTTCAGGAAAAAGTGTACGGTTCTGAACACCCGCAGGTGGCCCAGACTCTGAATAACCTTGCCCTGCTCTATTTCCAGACTACAAGGTACGAGAAAGCCATGATCCTTTATACACGATCCCTGGAAATTATGGAAAAATTCGGAAAAACCGAACACACAGGCTTTGCCACGACTCTGAACAACCTTGCAGGCGTGTATGTCCAGAAAGGTCGTCACGAAAAAGCCCTTGAACTCTACACAAGAGCGCTTGAAATCAGGGAACGTGTCCTTGGTCCTGAAGACCCTGACGTTGCCAAAACCCTGAATAACATGGGTGAACTCTACAGGATCCTCGGCCAGCATAAAAAAGCCCTTCCTCTCTACACCCGTGCCCTCAAGATCTATGAAACGACCCTTGGTCCCACCCACCCTGATGTCGGCACAACCCTGAACAACCTTGCGGGCCTCCATGAAAGCATGGGAGAATACGAAACAGCAATTAACCTCTACGAGAAAGCCCTCGATATAATAGAAAAAGAATATGGCCCGGACCATCCTTATTTCAAGATCACACGAAATAATCTACTTGGCCTGTATGAAAAAATGGAAAGAAGCTGGCGGAGATGAGATTCATACAGAGATACACAAGGTTCTAAGGGTAGTAGAGATCATCGGTAGCCAAGAAGAAACGAGATTCAAAATATTCACAAATTTGTAAACGAGAAAAGTTATCTCCTCAAAACGGCTCGCTGTGCTAATGGGAAAAGCTCGGTACTTCAAAGTTGATGTTTTAGGTAGAAACTTATCTGGCCAGTGTTTTAGTACTTCTCAGAGCAGTGTTTCAATACTTTCCAGTCATCTTTGCAATCGTCCTGTGTATCCCATGTATGCTGAACCCGCTTCCGAGGTACATCATAGGGCAGTGTTCGGTCATGCATTCGAGACCTTCGGCCTTGCAGGTGTCAACAGCTTTTTCGGTTTCTGTTCTCCAGTGGAGCCAGATTTTAGTTATACCTTTCTCTTTCAGGGCAGGAATAAAATTTCCAGGGTCAGTTATTGTAACTCCCAGGACAGCACGGTTGAGGCCGGCTGGCAACTCGGATATTTTTCTTAAATATCCTGGCTCCGGTTTATCGGAAAGGTCGATAACATAAACATTTTTGCCACGGCTTTTAAGTTCGGATATGGCCCACTTCATTGCAGGCTTTGTATTATCGGTGAGGAATGCATAAGTTTTTGCGTTCCAGAAGTTTTCCCTTTCGGACGTCGTTGGTTCCATCTTGAGTTCCCTCTATTAGGTTCTAAGTTAAGTATACGTCTGCTCATATAAAACTGCAACACAGTTTTCAGCCAGCTTCCGGCAGCACAGGAAGAGCTTCTGAGACATCAGGCTGAACAACATCTGAGTGATATAAAGAAGTACAAAAAGACTGAAAATACAAAAGACAGCCGATCCGAACAGGATTCTGCTTATTTTTCTTGCTTATCCTGCTTACTGCCTCTGAAGTTTCTGTCCTGCCGCCTGAAGCGCTTCACCAAGTGCCTTTGCAAGTTCACAGCTCTGAGAACACTTAGAGGTACAGTTGCAGTACTTAGGGGCATTTTCCGCCATCCATTTCCCAAGAAAGCCGAAGGCTTTGAGCTGATCTTCATTTGCGGTCTGTACAAAGTTGTTTATATCCTGTAATTCCATGATTTATCACCGACATCAAAAATGTTGTATATATTTATATACTTGAGCGTTATAATTGTGTACATATTTACGATTGTATAGAAAAATGACCTTAAGTTAACAAACTTTAATAATCCTACAGTTATCCCTTCAAATATCCCTTCAATTATCCCTTCAATTATCCCTTCAATTATCCC
>NZ_LMVP01000015.1 GCF_002287235.1 Methanosarcina spelaei | reverse complement strand
GCAGCAGTTCAAAGAATGCTCTATTACCTAATCAGGATTATCAACCATTTTAAGAGTTGTTCCTGGATGACCTTCTTGACCTCCAGGGTTCTTTTCGCTCTTTTTACGGAGACTCTTGGGATTAGGTTTTCCTTTGACAAAAAAATCAGTAGAAGGAGGTTTACTGCTGTTTCTGCTATTTTGATTTAAGCGAGATTCTAAAACTTGCAATTTTTCACTAAGCTGTTTTATTTGAGATTCAAGACTCTCAATGTAAGTTGCAATAACTTCAGGGTTTGAAGTACACAGAGCAAGAATCTCTTCACGTTTCATCAAAGATAGAAATAACTCATTGTAAATCCAATTTTTCCTCGAAAAGAGGAAAAATTGTGTAGCCCTAAAAAGGCTACCTGAATAGTAACAATAAATATAAATGTCTTTGGGTTTAACCTGTTTCTCAGGAAGCCTTTTTGACCCTTAATTTTTGTCAACAAGTTTTGCTTCCAGGATCTTTAAAGAGCCAGTGTCACCTTGCCATTCAACTTCGCTTTTTACAATCTCAATCCGCTTTTTAAAAAAGGGGGCATCAAGCACAACAGTCTCATATTCCCCACCTTCTCCGGCCATGTGAACCATGTATCGCTTGTTCATCGCTTTGAGATGTTCGATCGAGTTCACATTAATAGGGCGACCCAACCAGGATTCGTCGAGACCTTCAGCTGCGACCCTGACAATCCGAATATCCAGTACTTTTGACATCTCATTGAGTAGTTCTTCAGGATCCTTGTGCCAGAGAGGAGTATAGACCTTAAGCCCCAGAGCATCACAGATCTTCTTCACCCTACCTGCCTGGTACTGGGACTCAATCGCACCTACGGACACGCCGTCTACATCTACTTTCTTGAGGGCAAGGGTCAAGTCATCCAGCTCCAGCTCCTTTATTCCGCTGGACTCTTGCTGGACCAGAGGGATTTCACAGGCGGCAGAGATTAGTTCTACCATGTGGAGGTTGATGGAATGATACATGTAGGAATCGTCCCTTGCGGGAATAATATTAATCAGGTGGGTGACTTCATGCCCTTCCTGAAGGGCTTTATATATGGCAAAAATCGAGTCCTTGCCACCGGAAACCAGTGCTGCGAGTTTCATCTGCATCCCTTTTTGTTTACTATCTTTTTCATATGTCGAGGGTTATAATGCGTGGATCATTAAGTAATATTTTATATACTTTTTGACTTTTGATCATGCTTCTTCGGCATTTGCAATTTCAGCACTCTTTCTCAAGCCTTCCAAAATTTGCTTCATAACGGGCTTTCATTTCTTCCCAGGTTGGAAGACCTGTCTGGCAGCCTCGTGTCTGCACAGCAAAAGAAGCTACTGTAGACCCAATTTTCCCACATGTCGGAAGCGGGTATCCTCTTGTGAGGGCGAGAAGGAAACCTGCTCTATAAGCATCTCCTGCTCCGGTGGGATCTGCAGCCTGGACAGAAATTACAGGAATTAAAAATTCGTCTTTACCTGTATAGATCCTGCTGCCCTTGGAATCATATGTGACTACAATAATGTCGATCATGGCCTTGAGTTCGGAAAAACTTTTTCCGGTCATCTCTGAAACTCGTCTGATCTCGTGCCGGTTCGCAAAAAGGATGTCAGTATGAGCGAGTATTAATTCAAGATTTTCTTTTGAATACGTAACAAGATCCTGGCCCGGATCAAAGGAGACGAAGCCGGCAATTTGTGCGAGTTTTGCATTATAGACCGAGTCAGCGGTTGCAAGATGGACAAAATCTACAGGTTCGGGTTCCAATTCTTTGAATTTTGAAGAAGCTCCCCAGTAAAAATAGGTTGTCTGGTTGTCTTCCCGATCAGTGAAAATAAAGGCTTTCGAAATTTTCTGATCCTCAATTCTATAAAGACGAGAAAGGTCAACATTCGTTTCTTTAAGAAGTTTTTCATATCCTGAACTTACAAAATCCGTACCTACAGGAGAAATCAGCTGGCTCTTTCCTCCCAGTTTTGCAATAGCAACTGTAATATTGGCAGCCCCTCCGCCAGGATATTCTTCATAGTCAATGACAGGGGATGACTCATTTTTTCCTGCGATTCTTTCAACATCTACAATATAATCAAGGGCAGTGTGCCCTACAATAGAAATTACTCTGTCCATGTAGTATCCTCTTTTTTCATGGGTTGTAAAAAGCTTGGGTCTTGACACCGGACCCAACTTTAAAAACAAAGCCTGGAGGAGAGATAAAACTTGCTTTTTTGCTGGGCTTCGATTAATAATAGATATTTTTTCTCACGAAGGGCTCATTTCTTAAAGAAAGTTTTTTTCAGCCTTATATATTCAGATCTGAACAAAACCCAGAGGCATAACTAGCCGCAGTATAGTATCTACTCTATCCCAACAGTTGTTCTGGAAAATTTTTATTTGCCTGTTTTGCTCTTCTGCTGCTGTTCGCCCTTATCAGCTGACCTCTCGAACTCAGTGACTTCAACAACTGTCAATGGAATGTCCCTGAGAGATTTTCCTATCACGGATTTTGCGATTCTTTCCGCGTGTTCCGCAGATTCGGCATCAAAAACCTTCATCTCAAAAATAAGACCTACAAGAGCGGTGTTTGCTGCTATGAAAACGCTGCTAAAGGGCTCACCGCATACAGGGCAGGATGTAGTGCCCACGTCAACCTCTACAAAATCCAGTTTAGGATTCAGGCGTTTTCCAGCTTCTGAAATAGCGACTCCTATCGCGTCATCAGCCGTCTTTACATCTCTAACCAACCAAGCTGCTTCAAGTACCACATGGAAGTTTTTCATTATTGTCCACCATAATTATTCTGTTATGCATGTTTCTCAAGAAGATTTCCCGATCGGGAAAAGTTTCTCACAGAATCTAAAGAATAGAATAAAGTATATAAATTATTTCTGCTTCAAATAGAATAGTATCACATTTGCTTTTATATGGTTTTCCGGTTAAGTTTCTAATTCTTAGTCCTGCAACTTTAATCCTTCCAATTGAGGTATCTGTGCTTTCTTCCAGAATCAAGTTGGCATTTTAATTTTCTTTAGTTAGTTTTTTGCTCATCACATTTTATTTATCACATTTTATTTATCACATTTTATTTATCACATTTTATTTATCACAGTTTATTTATTACAGTTTATTTATTATATATTATTTATTTTATGCTATTTTATTTTTTAGTTATTCATTTTTATTCATTCTTTTTTAGTTGTTCATTTTTATATATTCTTTTTCAGTTATTCTTCTTTTATTCTATATCTCATTTAGATGGTAAAAAGAGTCTCATCATCAACAGCAAAAACTCCGAGTTTTGCGCCTGCATCGAGCCAGGCGTGACCATAACTGAAGGAGGCAAGAGCATTTACAGGGTCTCGATTCTCCAGGAAATACACCCCATCTTTATAGTAGGCCTCTGCCATTGTATAATAATCCTTTGCAACGGCATACATATGAGACCCCTTGATTGGGGAATATTTGGCTTTCTGGAGGGCCCTTTTTAACATATCCTCATATCTTTTGACTTTTTCATCCAGATCGGCAGGCATCACAATCACCATGAGATCTATTTATAATTTTTTTACTCCACTTCTTCCATAAATCCTATTGGGCCCCCTGCAAGTTTCATAAGTGCTTCGGCTTCAAGAAAATGCAGTTTTCCGGGAATTACGAGAATGTGGAGAGGCTTTCCAAAATTAAAGTCCTTAAGGTTTTCTGCATAGTCTGCTTTTACGGTCGGCTTTTCCGAGCCTGCCCTGGCTATTCCTACTGCAGCAGCTCCTCGTATAATTCCTTCTCTTCTTTTTTCCTCAACCTCAAGGAGAAGCTCAAGGGCAGTATTTACAGTCATATAGCCTTTTTCCTTATCTATATCCAGGAAAACCAGAGTATGCAGGCCAAGTTCCAGGTTTTGTTTTATAATATCATAAGGAGTTTCCGAGATTATCCTTGTACCTCTCCTGCTTTCATAGGGATGAGGAATACTTGCGGATTTCCCGAAGCGATAGTTCTGTAGTCCTGTAAGACCCGAGACAGCTGAGGCAATGGAAGCCCCATGAATCAGGTGAGTCTCTATTCCCAATTTTTCAGCTCTCAGACGTAAATCGACATGAGTTGTGGAGACCATTGTATCTCCACCAGTCAGGAAGCAAAGATTTCTGTCCTTTGCTTTGGAGAGCCAGTCAGGATGCTGCTCTACATCCTCTCTTGAAAGCAAAAAGACCTTCTTTCCGTAGAGCTCCTCCATTTTTTCAAGGTTCGTACCCATGAGACAGGAGGTATAAAACTCAGCATAAACCAGGTCGGCTTCCCTGATAGCTTCAAGTCCCTTTAGAGAAATGTCATATTCGTCGAAAAGGCCCAGACCTATAAATGTAAGCATAGTCCGCTTTAAGAGCCTTGCTGGTTTAAAGCTTTTTGTTTGAATATATCCAAGCAATAATAATGCTTTATTTTCTAGGTTTACTGGTACGCTTAACTTATTTATATCTGGAAATTAATATTAGAATGGAATTATAACTGTAGTTTTAGAGGGGATTTTATGGTTAAAGTTACGCTTATTCACGCTAGCTGGTGTACTGCCTGTCCGGCAACTCGAAGACTCTGGAAAGACCTGAAATCCGAGTATGATTTTGAATACGAGGAAATAGATGTGGAAACTCCAGAGGGTCAGACGTTGATTGATAAATACGGCATAGCCGGAGTTCCTACGACTATTATTGATGGAAGGGTAGCTTTTGTAGGCCTTCCGAAAAAAGCCGATGCTATAGATGCTATATCCCGTGTTAGCTGAACTAATTCTAAAATGAGATATTTTTTCTGAAACTGTTTTTCAGAACTCAGGAGACAAGTATGTACGATCTAATAATTGTAGGAGGAGGACCTGGAGGACTATCAGCCGGCATCTATGCCGTACGCTTTGGACTTAACACTCTGGTTCTTGAAAGAAGCGAAATTAGCGGCCAGATTGCACTTTCAGGTTTAGTGGAAAATTACCCTGGCTTTCCAGCGATTTCAGGGCTTGAGTTGATGGAAAAGTATAAAACTCACGCTCAGGAAACTGGGGTAGAAACAAAAATAACCGATGTTCTCTCTGTCCGCAGCGAAGGGGAAAAGAAAATTGTCTCTACGGACAGCGGAGACCTTGAATCAAAAGCTGTTATAATTGCTACAGGTGCAAACCCCAAGCATCTGAATGTGCCTGGAGAAAAAGAGTTTCTCAGTAAAGGAGTTTCCTACTGTGCTACCTGTGACGGGCCCTTCTTTAGAAATAAAACCGTTGTAGTGGTCGGGGGTGGCAACACAGCCATTAATGAAGCTATTCTTCTTTCAAAGATAGCCCGGAAGGTTTATCTGCTTCACAGGAGAGATCGGCTGAGAGCTGCAAAAGTCCTTCAAGACAAAGTTTTTGCAATTGCGAACATTGAGTTCATTTTCAATGCGTCTATTCAAGAAATCCTGGGAAGCAGCGGGGAAATTCGGAGAGTCGAAAAAATAATCTATAAGGATATTAAAAGCGAAGAACAGCACGAGCTAGCTACGGACGGGGTTTTTATATACGTGGGCATCCATCCGAATACAGAAATCACTGATGTGGAAAAGGATAAGGAAGGTTTTATCAGAACTGACCGCTTCCTTGAAACTTCGATGAAAGGGGTTTATGCTGTAGGAGACTGCCGTGATACACCTATCTGGCAGCTTGTAGCAGCCGTTAGAGATGGAGCACTCGCAGCTACTTCTGCAAATGAGTACATCGAAAGCTTAAAAAAAGAGACTACGTGAGAACTATCTAAATCAGGATCTTTGACTATGGTTGCCTGAAATAAGTTACCTGAAGAGCTACCCTAATCAAGAATTCAGGCTGAAGTTACCTTAAGATTTAAGTGTTCAAAATTCCAAACTGTTTATAAATTTTAAATACGGAACAGTAGTCCTCTTCGTCTCCTGTTTCCCGTTTTTCGGCCTTCTGCTCTTAAGGCTTATTCCAGCATCTGGTTTATCTTATTGTAGAAATCTATGATTAGCCTTGTCGCCTCATTGTCCATGTTCAGCTGGAAAGTCCGAATTTGCTTTCCCAGAGGTTTTTCTATGACGATGCCTGATGCGATCAGGGGAGTAATAACCCTTGATACGCTGGAGTGAGACAGGCCAGTTTCTTCAGCTATACCAGAAAGGTATGTTGATTCGTTCTGGTGCTCGATCAGGTTCATGAGCACTGTCATCTGTGCAGTTTTACCGAAGATTTTTTCCATTGGATCCATTGATATCATCTCAGAGGTGGCTGTTCTCTGTAAGTGATTCTTATTTCCAATATTAACTTGCTATTTACGGTTATAAACTTATCTCCTGATTGGTCAAGCCGACGATCCATAAGAAGTCTTCTGAATATTTGGATAACTCTATACTCTTCATACTGTACTAAATTTAAAGTAACGCTTGTTCTAAAAAATTTGAGAAATGTTTAAGAGCTAAGAAACTATATATTGTATGGTGATGGAGGGTGATGAATAATAAAAATCTTGATCATGAAATTTTGAAATTAATTGAAGCACAACCTGAAATAAGCGAGATGGAGATAGCTTCTCGTCTCTCAGTTCCAGAAGAACTTGTAAAGGCCCGAATCTCAAATTTTAATGACACGCGACAGAAAATCCTGATTGTGGGAGATGGGAGCAGTGCTTTCAGTATTAAGGCGACACTTGAAACTGAAAATTATAACGTTGTCAAAGTCCCTGGCGGTCTTTCTTCACTTGAAGCCGTGAAAGTGGAAAAACCCGACCTCGTATTGCTGGATACAGGGTTTGCAGATCTTGAAGGTTTCAAAATCTGCAAACAGCTTAGAGCAAGTTCAAGATACTGGTGGATACCTGTTATGGTGCTCAGTGAAAAAGGAGAGGTGAAAAATAGGGTTGAGGCTTTTGAATCTGGAGTTGATGATTATGTTACTATGCCTTTTAACCCTGTAGAACTGCGAGCTAGAGTGGGAATGATCTTGAAACGTACTCATTTCTAACTTCAAAGTCGGCTTATAGCAGAAAATTCCTTTACATTAAAAAAATCTTGAGATACAAAGGTCGCTCTGAAGAGCTTTTCAGAGCATTCCTTTGAAATTTTTACATTTCCTGCATGTCAGAAATGCTTCGGCATATTGTAAACATTATTTCATAGTAACATGAAATTTCCTATTAAATTCCTTATTGAATGTCTTTGTTAAATGTCTTTATTGTTATTTTTTACAAGCATCTAAAATCATATTAATTAGTTTATTAAGTGTGCCAGTACACTCGGGGTATTTATCTTTATTATTCTTCAAAAGATTTTTCTAACAAATTTTGGAAAGACGAGAAGATATTAAGAACTGAGTTGGACCCTAATTTAGGTATCTGGCCCTCAACTAAGTTTCTCCAGTCCAGGGAATTCCTCAATTCCTCAGTGTGAGAAGTAGATAATCAGACTTTTAACAGGCCGTGAGAGGAGGAAATTTCAACTTTTTCCAAAATCGAACTTACTGGATTTTTCAGATTTTGTTTTATAGATCAATTTTCCCCATGTTAGGGCAAAAGCACGGATTAAATAATGTGAAAATGGAAGGACTTTGGGGATGTGATAAATATATTTTTATTAATTTTAAGGATAAATTGAAAAACATGTATAAAGTTGTTTTACTTCATCGAATTCTTGTCCACGCTTTACAAACTATATTTTTAAAATAATAGACAACAAGAATATTTCAAAACCCTTAAAAAAGAGCAAAAACATAGGTTAACATGTGTAACTGTAAATGTTTCCTTAACACATAAATTATGACGAGAAACTGTGAAATCTCTTTATTTTTATTACGGAGCTAAAATACAAAATTGATTTAACGCTTTAAATGTATATATTATCGTTAAAATATATGTATATAAGATGGAAAAATGTTATCGAAAAAAGGTGTGGTTGAGTGATGACTTCGAACGAGTGGTATAATACAGGTGTTGCACTCCATGAACTTGGACGATTTACAGAAGCTCTGGATGCATACAACAAAGCTCTGGAAATAAGCCCTGACAATGCAAAAATCCTGTTTAGCAAAGGAATGGTTCTCAAAAGCCTTTTCAGATATGAAGAATCTCTTGATTCCCTAAACAGGTCTCTTCAGATCAACCCTTCGGATGCAAAGACATGGTATTCCAAAGGAGAACTGCTTATAAGTTTTATGCAGTATAGAGAAGCTCTGGATGCATACTACCGGGCTATTTATCTTGCTCCTGAAGACCCTGAAGTCTGGTACAGACGAGGAATAGCTCTGAGGGAAATGAAGGCATATGAAGAAGCTATGGATGATTTTGAGAAAGCTATTCACCTTTATGAAAAGAATTACGATCTGGGCTCCATGAGCGCAAGTGAATGGTGCAAAAAAGGTATGGGGCTCTGCAAAATAAAAAGTTATGAAGAAGCCATTAGCGCTTTTAATAGAGCTCTTGAGTTAAACCCTGCTAACGGGAAAGCCCTTTATAACAAGGGTGTGGCTCTCCGCTGGCTTGGAAAACACGAAGACGCGAGAATTTATATCGAAAAAGCCGTGGAGATTTTTGACACCAAGATAAAGACAAATCCGGACAATGCAAGGTTCTGGTACAATAAGGGAATTGCCCTGAGAGACCTGGAAAAATACAAAGAGGCACTTCAAGCTTTTGAGAGAGCTATCGAGATTAATCCAAGTTTTACAAAAGCCTGGATTGGTAAAGGTATCGTGTACGACAGGATTAAGAAACACCAGAAAGCAATTGAGGCTTACGAGAGAGCAGTAGATATAAACCCGATATATTCCGATATCCTTTAAAGTAGCCAGACCTCAGGTTTTTCCATATGAATCAAAGACCTGGAGCTAGAAGAAGCCGTTAGTTGAAATTCCTTTCCGGAATCCTCAGGACTGGCGGCCAGAAGTTTTCTTTTCTCTAAAGGTTTTTTTCATTTCTCCAAAAATTTACTTTTCTCCTGGTGTATTCAGCTTACAGGTATACAACTTACAGGTTCATGGGATACTGTCAAGTCTACGGGTGCTAAGGAATTTTCCAGTTACGATTGAACCTATAAATGTCCACTCCTTGCCAACTTGACAGAATCCTATAGTCTTAATGGACAAAATATAATTCCGGTCATTTTATAGCAATAATAAAAATAGTTACTTAATCTCTTTTCCAAGATAGTTTTCAAGGAATTTTGTATCATAAAAAAGTGATTCCGAGTCAATTCGAGCCGGTTTTTTTTCTTTGAGGTTTGACACCTCAATATTGTGAGCATCAGTAACCATATCATCATAGTTATTTGCAGGCAGTTTGTGGCTTTGACGCCATTTAGTAACATCGTGTTTCCTAACTTTGAGTGTTTTGGCAATTTTACTATCCGACAATTTTAAGTCATATAGTTCACGCATTTTCCAGTGTCTTTTTCCACTGTTCGATGCAAGCCCGAGATGATGGCGTATTCTGAAGACAGCTGATTGAGAAATGCCGATAGTTCTACCAATTTCGACATCGTTCATACCTTTCAGATATAGATGTTTAAACTCTTCAATGTCAATGTTTTTTCGTCCAATCTGTCTTGGCTTCTGCCTGTATAGTCCTAAATTTCGGCGACGATTTGAGATTGTCCTTTCAGAAACATCGAAATATTTTGCGATCTGTACATCACTAAAACCTTTAGTAAAAAATTGTTTCAGTATATCGTTATTTGTTTTTTCCGTTGTGGATGTAAGCACAGTCGTGTTTTTCTTAATCTCTTTTCCCGCAAAGTTTTCAATAGTTCCTGGGTCATAAGTAGATGATTCTGAGTTTGATTGGATAGTTTCATTAGGTTGGATAGTTTCATTTTCATTAATATTTAACAACTTAGCTTCAAATACAACATTAAGTGCGCTATCTGACTTGTTTGGAGGAAGTCCATGGTTTCGACGCCATGCAGCAACATTTTTCTTTTTTCCTTTTATTATTTTTGCGATTTGCCTGTCAGACATCCCTGCATTGTATAATTCTCTTTTTTTCTCGTTAGTCCGTCCTTGATTAGGTGCAAGTCCTAAATGATGACGTATTTCTCTTATTAATGCACTATTTTGTACACCAAGTGCTTCGGCGATCCTTACATCACTCATGCCTTCGGTATATAGCTTTTTGAAATCATCTATATTTATGTTCTCAAACCAGGTTTGTTTCTGGCGTCGGAACAAACCTACATCACGGCGTCTTTCATAAATAGTATGAGCACTAACACCGAAAATGGCTCCAATTTCCTTATCAGTAAGTCCTATGGTCAGGTAACGTTTTAACTCCTCAGTGTTAACGTATCTTCGACTTAATGGCTGTGGAGGTAACCCTAAATCGTGACGGATTTTCCTTGCTGTGTCAATGCATATGCCAAGAGCATTTCCTATCTTTCTGTCACTCAAGCCTTCAGAATAAAGTTGCTTGAATTTTTCGATGTTATCAACTGTTTTTTCCCACTTCTTCCATCTTAATAAACCTAGACTTTGGCGATGCTTGAAAATTATATCATCACTTACGCCAAAAAATTTGCCAATTTCCTTGTCATTAAGACCTTTTTCGAAAAGCTTTTTGAGTTCTTCATGGTCTATGATTACTGCTACTGCAGTGTGACCACTGATTAGTGGCGACAACCCTAATTTACAGCGTATATTGCGTGCAGTAGCTTGAGAAAAGCCAAGATTATTAGCGATTTCTTTATCGGTCATTCCATTATCGTGGAGTTTTTTGAATTCTTCCATATCGACAGTTAATTTTCTCAATCTGCACACCTCCGAAAACGAGTAACCATTTGCATGGAAAAATCGGTCATAGGAGTGAGGCCCAAAGCAAATTTCCTCTTATGATTAAGGTAACGATTCTGTCAAGTTGACGAGAGTTAAGAAATTTTCAGCTGCTATTAAGCCTATAAAATGACCAACCCTCGTCAACTTGACAGAATCGATATATAAACTATTTATATTATATATTAGGAAACCTACTTCCTTCTTCTGACATATTACTATAAAAGTTTATCTACCATTGGTTCTATCGATCTGGTGAGGAATCAGAATTTCAGTTGCTATTGAACCTATAAAATGTCCAATCCTTGTCAACTTGGTAGAGCACGATTTAGGGTTTCTACAAAGTTAAGTTTTGCAAAGCAAATCCTTAACATTCTAGGAAAATATTTGATTTTGTAACTATTCATCCAGTTTAAAAATGCCCGTTGATACCGATTTTAATGGAAAATAAAAATATAGTAAATAACTCACATACGATGAAAAAACATAGTCAATTGCCAATAATCAGAAAAATCCATTTGCAGAAATTTATCTGTCGAGTATTAATAAATATGGTTATTGATGCTGTTTTACGTAGACTGAAAAGTTACTTGATTTTTAAAAATTGTTCATTTCTTCAATGAGATAGCCGCAGTGCTATACATGGCATTTTATACTTAACTTTAATTTTATATAATTGAAACAGATTGCTAAATTATATATTTATAAATATTTAAATGTTGTTTACTGAAAAAACATTTTACGCAGGGATATTATTTGTTCAGGACCAATTTTTCATATAATTAATTATAAATAAATTTAGTAACTATTCTAGTTTGTAAATTAAAGGATATAGTCAAGTTTACTCGAGTTAGGTATATTTTAGGTTCAGATGCAGTTGTAAAAATATGTTAATCTTAGTAAACTTTACTGAATCATTTGGAGACATATCTATATGAAAAATAACTTACTTGAAAAAGGTGCAATTGTTCAGAGAGACCGTGAAACTTATGCAATAGCTCCCCATATTCCAGGAGGTGTTGTAGATCCTGCAACCCTCAGGAAGATTGCTGATGTCGCTGAAAAATATGGAGCAGCTGCTCTCAAAATAACTTCCGCCCAAAGGATTGCAATAGTGGGCTTGAAAGAAGAAGATCTTGATAATATATGGGTTGACCTTGGAATCAAACCAGGGGCAGCTGTAGGACTATGTGTAAGAAGTATAAAGATTTGTCCAGGTACAACTTTTTGTAAGCAAGCAAAGCAAGACTCTTTAGGACTTGGTCTGAAACTCGATGAGAAATATCACGGAATGCCTATGCCTTCCAAGCTAAAAATAGGCGTCTCGGGATGCCCAAACTCCTGTTCTGAATCAGCTATTAAAGACATTGGAGTAATCGGTACTTCCAAAGGATATACTCTAATGGTTGGAGGTGCCGTGGCTGCATCTCCAAGACTTGCTGACATTGTAGCAAAGGAGTTATCTGAAGAAAAAGTTCTTGAGGCTATTGATAGGATAATTGATTACTATAAAAATTCAGGTACTAAAAAGAGACTTGGAAAACACATTGAAGACATTGGCCTTGAGAATTTCAAAGCTCAAGTCGGGCTATAAGATTGTAGTGCAAAAAGCGGCAAAAGTATAATTTTGCGTTACAATTCCTTGAAAGTGAAGTTCACTTGTGACAGCAAATAAAGAAAAGGATATAGCATCAAGCCAATTTTACAGAACTGTCGGTGCACTAGATCACTTAGTACGCCAATTTTCTGTAAAATTATAACTCTTAATAAGTTAGTGGTTTGGGAACCCAGTATTAAGAGAACTGAGTTATGCTAAGTATACGAAAATTTTACTTTAAATTTACAGAAATTTGGAATGAGTTTAATTTGAATTTACAGAAACTCAGAACGATTTTAATTTGAATTTACAGAAACTCGGAACGATTTTAATTTGAATTTACAGAAATTCGTCACATTTTCCGATATTTTAGTGAAATAACTCAAGCATATCCGAAAATTTATCGAGTCTGAAATCGAAGCATTGATCAGTCTCTCCTTCGGTTCTCCAGTCTCCATAGGAAGCATAAGCTGTTCTCAATCCAAGTTTGCGAGCGGGCACTATATCTCTTTTGATGTTATCTCCGACTACCAGGGTTTCTCCGGGTTTTATCCCGAGCACCTCAAGCGCGAAAAGAAAATGTGCCGGATCTGGTTTTTTTGTGCCTGTTATGTCCGCAGCCACGATAAGATCAAAGTAATTAAGAAGCCCGACTCTTGTAAGCCTTGCGAGAGCATGATTACTATCGGCATCCGTTATAATCACAAGCTTTAAGCCTAACTTTTTAAGCTTATCAAGAGTATTCGTTACAGCTGGATAGAGTTCTAAATTTTGCAATTTTTCCCGCTCATAAATCTCACAGCACTTTCTGTAGTCTTGAGCTGTAAAAATATTTCTCTCCTGCATGTAGTCCTGAATGTTTTCGTAATCCTCAAAACCGTAAACTCCTCTCAGAAAATACCTGAAAAGTACCGAAGGTTCTTCATTAACATTTTCCTTCCAGATAAAAGAGAGAATCTCTCTGCAAGCTTCCAGTTTTGCGGCTACGAAATCAAAAAGAGTGTTATCCATATCAAAAAGCACTGCTTTCAGAACTCCAGGATAAATTTGCTCCGGATCTTTCTGAATTATATTCATGTTTTTCTCAATATCTTCCATTTCTTAGAGCCTGCCGCTTTTTTAAACTATGTAAATTTGCTTTTTCTTCGTCTTCTGCTCTTCTTTCCGGAACTTTTCTCAGAGCTTTTCGGGGAGAGGCTATAAAAGCCATAAAGAACAGATGTATAGATCATAAACGAACAACGAATTTAAGTAAATACCGAACGCGGACATTTAAGAATCCGCAGGGTCTATTATAAAAGGCAGAGCAGGAAATTTTGATATGAGTTCCGACGAACCAAAAGACAAAGCCTTCAGAGGGGAAGGCGGGAAAGAAAAATCCGAAGAAAAGACTGTTTCCGAAGACATGTATGTTTTGAGTGATTCGGGGGACATAGGTAAGCAGGAAGTCAGTGATGAGTTTTTGGCAGCCGAACTTAATGAATACGGACTTGACCTTCTCAGAAGCGGTAAGTTTAAAGAGGCAGTTGTGGCCCTTGATAAGGCAATCGAGAAGGATCCAGAGAATATAAATCTATTAAATAATAAGGCTCAGGCCCTTGAAACCCTTGGAAAATACGAGGAAGCTCTTGAGCTTTATGATAAAGCTATCAAAATTGATTCTGAAGATCCAGATCTCTGGAACAATATGGCTTTCTCCTTATCCCAGGTTGGCAAGTATGAAGAAGCTGTTAAAGCTTATGAAAAAGCCCTTGAGCTCAGACCTGACTATCCCAATGCATGGTACGGAAAAGCCCTGAACCTGAGCCAGGCAGGAGATTATGAAGCTGCTATAAAAGCTTATGAAAAAGTCCTTGGCGAAAATCCTGATTATAAAGAAGCCTGGGTAGGAAAAGGTATAGCTTTGGGGCAAATTGGCAACTATGACGAAGCAATTCTAGCTTACGATAAGGCAATCGAGCTTGATCCCGATTTTGTCGAGGCCTGGCAATATAAAGGTGTGGATCTGGACAGCCTTGGAAGTTACAGACAGGCCTTAAAAGCTTATCAAAAAGCTGTGGAGCTGGATCCTGAGAACGATGACGCCTGGAACAACATGGGTATAGACCTAGAAAACCTTGAAAAGTACGACGAGGCAATCAAAGCCTTTGACAAAGCAATCGAAATCAATGCTGAAAATGCTGATGTCTGGTATAATAAAGGCTTTACTCTCAGCCAGATGCAGAGATTCGAGGAAGCCGCAAAGGCTTACAGGAAAGCTACCCAGCTTGACCCTGAGTATTTAGAAGCTTATTCCAGTCTAGGTTTCGTGCTTGCTCAGCTCAGACGCTTCGACGAAGCTCTGGAGATTTATGAGCAAGCACTCAAGCTTAATTTTGAAGCTGCAGACTCATGGTTTGGGAAAGCTGTCTGTCTGAGTTTCCTCGGACGGGAGGAAGAAGCTGAAGAAGCATACAGGAAAGCTGTAGAAATTGATCCCAGATATGCCGAAGTAGGGGGAGATACCCAGTAATCAAATTTTTACATAATGGCCTAATTTTGTTCAGCATTCTAACATTATTCAGAGTTTACTTTTTTAAGATCCTTGAGTTTTATTTTTTAGGTCAAATGATATAAGGGGAAAGGCTTAGCATTAAAATAGAAACCCTGTCACAGTAAAAGAACTCATATTCAACTCGTCGCCTTTTGGAGGCAGGAAGAAAAAGAGGACATATAATGCAGGTAATCGGAACAATGCGCTGCTATATGAATGTTACCTCATCTATGAGAAGGAATAATTACGTATCTATGAGAAAGTTCTGAGAAGCTCTGAATCTCCTTTCGTGGGTTTAGTTTTTCTAGCTTGTTTATGGTGAATATTCAAAGGCATTTCTATATTAAAGTGAAAACTGCAAATCATTTTCTCATATTATCCAGGAAAATATCCGTAGTAGTTCATTTTATCTTTGAAAACTACTATTTTGAATTAATGGTCCCTAAAAATTAAACTGTTTTAAAAAAGTAATAAAACGGGGTTATCAGTAGTTTTAACTACATTTAAAACTTTATTAACAAAGTCTTATTAATAAGACTTTGTTAATAAAGTTTTACTTTTTTTCTGTAACTACTACAGTACCTTTCATAGAAGGATGGATCGAACATTTATAATTATAGGTTCCGGCATCCGTAAACAGGAACTCATATGTGTCTCCATTCTCAAGTACCTCTGAGTCAAAAGTAGGCCCTGTAACGGTATGAGCAATTGAATCCTTATTCGTCCATCTTACGGTATCACCTGTCAGGATTTCTACTGACTGCGGATTAAAGGAAGAGTTCTGAATATCAACTTCAACGATCTTGCCTTCATCTACAGGTTGAGGCGTTACATCCGAAACCGGAGCTACAGGTGTTTCAACCGGGGTTACCGCAGAAGTTGCCGGTTCGTTTCCCGCACATCCTGTTGCCAGGAATATTCCAAGTAAAACTATGAAAACTGCAAGTTCTTTTCTCATTCTTTCCCCCCATAAAAAACGTACATGAAATTCTTCGAATAACATGCACAAATCAATGAAAGTACTCTACGCCCTCTTTTTTGACTATTAAGCCCTTATTACCTTGGGCAGTAAGGTTGTCCTTATTTTGGTTTTTCAAAACCGTCAGAAAACTAATCAGTGAATTGCCATCGAAGGCTCAAATGTGACTTTGATCACG
This sequence comes from Methanosarcina spelaei, assembly GCF_002287235.1. GTDB lineage: Archaea > Halobacteriota > Methanosarcinia > Methanosarcinales > Methanosarcinaceae > Methanosarcina > Methanosarcina spelaei. The sequence goes on along the minus strand of NZ_LMVP01000015.1, from coordinate 327 downwards.
GATGCTAAATTGGCCTTTTAGGCAATTCGACTGCCCAAATAAATTGGGTGATGTTATATGATTGAAGTCATAAACAAAGCTTGTGGTCTAGACATTCACAAAATCTTTTTCATTGCTACAATTCTCAGTCGATCTGGTGAAAAACAACAGCAACGTTTCAACAGAGATGACGAAGGAATTTTAGCCCTTAAAAATTGGGTAATATCCGAAAAATGTAATGTTGTTGCATGTGAGTCAACAAGTGATTTCTGGGTTCCCATCCATGATTCTTTGATAAAGCATCTACCTGTAATAGTTGGAAATGCTCGAGATATGAAGGTATTTACC
>NZ_LMVP01000014.1 GCF_002287235.1 Methanosarcina spelaei | reverse complement strand
GGATTCGGGAAGGCTCCCTGGCTTTATGGAAAAGAACTGGCCTCCGAAGAAATAAGTCCGAATGCGAATTAAAAACATAAGTTCGTGTCATTTTGACACGGAACTTTCTTTTTTAAGTTGAGCTTCCAGTCTTTTTCTACAGAGTTCTTTAAATAATCGTTTACCTCTGGCTCTTGAGGATGAGAGTAATCCACAAAACATATATATGATCTATACACTTTATATATATGTAATTAAACTATATATTTTATGTTCATTTAATATAAATTCGTTTAAAACAAGCTCATTTAATAATTATTTAAAACAAATTCTTAAGTCTTAAAACGAATTCTTAAATCAAAACTTGTTAAAACTGTTCATTTAATAAATAGCATGTATTTTCTGCTGGTTTTATATTCTAGAAGTTGGGGATAATAAAAATGAAAGAGAATTTGCAATCCAGCTATTTTTAAATAGCATGAGCAGATTTAACAGGTCAATTGCTTAAGTTTAGGTCAATTGCTTAAGTTTAGGTCAATTGCTTAAGTTTAGGTCAATTGCTTAACTTATATTGTAGATTTCCCTTCCTGAGAATTTCAAAAATCATTCTTCAAGGAAGGTTATTGTTCAGGAAGATTGTTACATTCCAAGACTATTATTACTATTTCAAAAAGACGACTATTGCTATTCCAAGAAGATTATAAGTAAGGATTAAAGATGAATTTTATCACATGCCCTAGATGCGGCAAAGAATGCTACAGGCTTTTTGATTCAGTTTGCAAGGACTGCTTTTTTGAGACCTTCAAATTGATTGAATTGCCCCATGTACTCCATGTAAGGATATGTTCAGCTTGCGGAGCATACTTCCATAGAAGCCGGTGGGAAGATATTGGTAACATTGAAGATGTGATGCTAAAGGCCGTAGAAGATGCCCTTTTTATCCACAACGAAGCCGGAGACGTGGAAGTTTATCTTGAACCCAGAGAGATTACGCCTTATATATATCGTGTGAGAGCCGAAGTCGATGCGGTTGTAAGGAAAGAGTCGGTGCATGCAGAAGCTGAGACTGAGGTCAGGATTCAGCGGACAGCTTGCGATATGTGCAGCAGAGAGTCTGGAGGGTACTTTGAAGCGATTATCCAGATCAGGGCAGCAGGCAGGTTTCCTACCGAAGAAGAGAAAAAACGCTGTATGGTCATCGCCAGGGAATCTATGGACAGCATGAGAAAGAAAGGTGACCGGCTTGCGTTTATAAGTGAGGTAGTGGAGCAAAAGGAAGGGATAGACCTTTACATGGGTTCTATGAATGCCAGCAGGCAGGTCTGCCGTTTAATCACTTCCGAGCTTGGAGGCAACTTTTCCGAATCCCCTACCCTTGTGGGAATGAAAGATGGTAAAAATATTTATAGAGTTACTTTCTCTGTGCGTCTTCCAGAATTCAGGCCTGGGGATGTGATAAGGTTTAGAGGAAAGATTATTCATATCAAAAGCTCAGGAAAAAAAGTTAACGGAACCTCCCTTGAGGACGGCTCAAGATTTATCTCAACTCCTGAAGAATTAAAAGGAGCAGAGAAAATAGGCAATATGGGGAATGCGGTTTTAACAGTGCTGGTCTCAATTGAAGACAACGCAATTCTGGTGCTTGACCCTGAAACTTATGAGACGGTAGCCATAAAGAAACCTATGTCGTTCAATGCAGAATCAGGAAGTGAAATTCCTGTTCTGAAGACCCCATATGGAATCTTTGCGCTGTCGCACTCCGAGATCCCGCAGGCGAAATGAATGGTCCGGAAAGAGGAAACATGCAGAATATCCTTATAATCGGATTTGACACCCGAAACATTGTCTGCTCTGCAAGCCGGGCTGGCTATACGGTCTGTTCTATAGACGCTTTCTGTGATTTTGACCTGCGGGAATGCGCCTATGCATCGGTGTTTCTTGAGTGTAGAACCATACAGGAACTGCACCAGCTTAAGACTTCCAGGATAAAGGCTCAGATGGCTGAGTTTGGGCTTGAATTTGATGCACTTGTCCCGGGTTCGGGACTTGAAATGCTTAACCATAAAGATTTTTCTTGCCCTGTACTTGCCAGCAGTCCGGATGCAATGCAGAAGGCCTCAGACAAACTTTATCTCTCAAAAAAGCTTGAAGCTCTTGGAATCCCTCATCCACGCTGCTATTCTCCGGAAGAACTGGATGCAGTGGAATACCCTGTTATGATTAAACCAATTTCAGGTGGAGGAGGAGTCTTCAACCGAATCGCCAGGAGTAAACAGGAGCTTTTAGCTATCCTTGAGGAATTACACGGGCTGAACCCAGAGCTTAAGGAAGAAACTGTTGTTATTCAGGAGTTTCTGGAAGGAATACCTTCAAGTGTTTCCTTGCTTTCTACAAAGAACGAAGCTCTGTCAGTAGCTGTTAATGAACAGCTTATAGGAATACCCTGGCTTTCACGGCTGCCCTTTGTTTATTGCGGAAACATAACTCCTTTCAGGAATGAACAGGCTGATGAAATGGAAGCTCTTGCTGAAGAACTTATGCTTGAGTTCAGGCTTCTGGGTTCAAACGGAGTGGATTTTCTGGCTTCAAAAAAAGGCCCTGTAGTACTTGAAATAAACCCAAGGTTCCAGGGAAGTCTTGACACTGTCGAGATGGCGATGAACATCAACCTTTTTGAAGCTCATGCTGGCTGCTTTAGAGGAGAACTCCCTGAGAAACCCAAAGCCAAAGGTTTTGCTGCGCGAGGGGTAATCTACTCGGATCGAGAACTTTTTATAGATCAAAAACTCATGGAGCTCATTCTGAGGGAAAAAGGCGCTGACGTCCCCTCCCAGGGAACTGTTGTAGAGCCTGATGGGCCTCTTACTTCCCTTTTTGCGCGTACCTCTACCAGGGAAGAGGCAGTTCTATCGCTTGAAAAAGGGGCAAACAGGATAAGGGCTTTTATTGAAAACCATACAAAAATTGAAGGTACCTTAGGTTTGCCTAGAGTATACAAAAATTGAAGGTTAAGAAAGTTCAATTTTTCTGGTAAGAAATATTTCTGGTAAGAAATATTTCCATGAAATGTTTCCAAAAAAGGGGAATGTAAATTTTAATACTGGTATGTCCAATTCATACTGGCATTTGCGAGGTGAACATATTGGTCGATATACATGACAAGGTAATTAGAGGATACCTCCTTAGCCTTGTAGGGGAAGAAGGGCTACAAATGATTGAAAGAATGCCTGAAGGCGAGGTTACGGATGAAGAAATTGCGGCAAAGACCGAGGTTCTGTTGAATACCGTGAGGAGAACTCTCTTCATATTAAACGAAAACAAATTTGCAATATGTCGTAGGGAAAGAGATTCTAACAGTGGGTGGTTAACATACCTCTGGCGCCTGGATTTTTCTAACATAGAGCACCAGCTTATGAAGGAGAAGAAAAAACTGCTCCGCAACCTGAAGACTCGCCTTGAGTTCGAAGAAAACAATGTTTTCTATATGTGCCCTCAGGGTTGTGTTCGCCTTCTTTTTGACGAAGCTACGGAAACCGAGTTTCTCTGCCCCATGTGTGGAGAAGACCTGGTTTTTTACGATAACTCCCATTTTATTGATGTCCTGAAAAAGCGTGTAGATGCTCTCAGTTCAGTATAAGTGATCTGCCTTGACTACCCGAGTCGAAGCAATAAAGTTGCTTGAGGAAACCGGATGCGCTTCAAATGTGATAGAACACTGTAAGGAAGTCGCATCACTGGCAGTTGAGATTGCAAATAAAGCAAAAGCATCAGGGCATAATGTAAACCTGGAACTGGTGGAAGTTGGAGCTCTTCTTCACGATTTAGGGAGGTGTAAAACTCATAAAATCGCTCATGCGATAGAAGGGTATAGGCTAGCCACGGTCAAGGGAATCGATCCTGAGATTTCCGAAATAATAAAAAGACATATTGGAGCAGGAATTTCTAAAGAAGAGGCAAGGGGTTTAGGGCTTCCGGCGGATGATTATTTCCCACGAAGCCTTGAGGAAAAAATAGTTGCCCATGCCGATAATCTTGTTAAGGGAACGAGCAGGATTACTATAGCTGAGAGAACTGAGCTCATGCGTAAGCATGAAGTACCTGAAAATGTGATTAAGAGAGTAAACAAACTTGCTGAGGAGGTCGAGAGACTTTTTCTTTAAATTTTTATTTTTCGGGATATCAGGATTTTTGAATCTCCTGTAAACGAAAAGAGATAAAATTGTTTTGCCAAATCTTCTTTCGAATTTAAATTTAGACGCGTTCAATAAAAAAGAGAAGGAAAACTTATATATAGCGATATTAATAATGAGATAATGAAGTGCTAAATCCTGCTATTTAAGTTAAAAATACTTACCTCACTAAAACATTTTTTTTAGCGACATTTTCTCATTTTTAACTTATCATGAGGGTATGTTTATGGATAATGACAAATATCTAAAGGGCACAACTACCGTAGGAGTAGTTTGTACCGATGGTATCGTGCTCGCAAGTGAACAGAGAGCCACAATGGGGAATTTCATCGCAAGTAAAACTGCAAAGAAGGTTTATCAGATCGACGACCTTGTAGCAATGACCACTGCCGGTTCGGTAGGGGATGCCCAGCAGCTTGTGCGGCTCGTAAATGTGGAATCACAGCTCTACAAGATGCGCAGAAATGAGTCGATGACAATAAAAGGTATTGCAACTTTAATGTCAAACTTCTTAAATGCCAATCGTTACTATCCCATGATGGTTCAGCTTCTTATAGGAGGAGTTGATAAAAACGGGCCTGGAATCTACTCACTTGACGCTCTTGGAGGAAGCATTGAAGAGACAAGGATCTCAGCTACGGGTTCCGGTTCTCCCATGGCATACGGAGTACTTGAAGATCAGTACAGGGAAGACATGACTGTAAAAGAAGGCCTTGACCTTGCTATCCGGGCAATCCACAATGCGACTAAAAGGGATTCAGCATCCGGAGAAAACATTGATGTAGTGGTGATTACTAAGGAGGCGTTCAGAAGACTGGACCCTGAAGAAATAAAATCCATAAGAACTTCATTATCTAAATAACTTAAACTGTTGGTTTTTTATTTTAACACTAAACTAACATCTTTTTCAATCTATTATTTTTTCCAATATCATATACTTTTTCATTTTTTGACAAAAAGGAAGATTCTTGATGCCTATTGAAGATGTGCTATTAGACCTCAAACACAAAATTGAGAAAAATCTACCCGCGGGAGTTACAATTACCGACGTGGAATTTGAAGGGCCTCAGCTTGTGCTATATACCGAAGAGCCCCGAAAATTTGCAGACGATGGGAACATTATTCGCAACCTCGCAAAAGAACTCAGAACACGGATTGCCATGCGCCCTGATCCCAGGGTGCTTGCAACTCCTGAAGACTCTATTTCTATAATCGAAGAAGTTGTTCCAAAAGAATCCGTAATCTCAAGCTATTATTTTGATCCAGATTCCGGAGAAGTAATTATTGAAGCTGAAAAGCCTGGTCTTGTGATAGGAAAGCATGGAGCTACCCTTCGTGAAATCACAAAGCAGATTGGCTGGATTCCAAAGGTTGTGAGGACTCCCCCTATCAAATCCCGTACGGTTAAGAATGTTAGGGAATTTATGAGAACCAACCTTAAGGAAAGAAAAGAGATCCTTAAATCGGTGGGGAGGAAGATTCACAAGGAGTGTACCTCTAAAGACCAGTGGGTAAGGGTTACATCTCTTGGGGGATGTAAAGAAGTGGGACGAAGTTGTTTCCTGCTCTCGACTCCTGAGTCCAGAATTCTTATTGACTGCGGAGTCAATGTTGGGTCGGACGAAAACATGACTCCTTACCTGTATGTTCCTGAAGTTTTTCCCTTAAATCAGATCGATGCCGTGATAGTTACTCACGCCCACCTGGACCATCAGGGGCTTGTTCCTTTGCTTTTCAAATACGGGTATGAAGGGCCTGTCTACTGTACGCCTCCAACGCGGGACTTGATGGTGCTGCTCCAGCTGGACTACATCGATGTGGCAGCAAAAGAAGGGAAGAAGATTCCCTACGAGTCAGGCATGGTAGCAAAAACTCTCAAGCACACAATTCCTCTGGACTACGAGGAAGTAACGGATATTGCCCCTGATATCAAATTGACTTTCCATAATGCAGGGCATATTCTGGGATCGGCTATTTCTCACTTCCATATTGGAGACGGCCTCCATAACGTCGTCTTTACGGGAGACTACAAATATGAGAAGACACGGCTTTTTGATCCTGCTGTCAATAAGTTCCCAAGAGTTGAAACTGTTATAAGTGAAGCTACTTATGGGAATTCTAATGCTTTCCAGCCCTCACTTAAGGACGCCGAGAGACACCTGCAGATGGTAGTTAAGAACACTGTAGAAAGGGGAGGAATTTGCATCATCCCGGCTTTTGCAGTAGGTCGAAGCCAGGAAGTTATGATAGTGCTTGAAGAGTCTATAAGAAAAGGGTTGATTCCTGAAGTTCCGGTCTATCTGGATGGAATGATCTGGGAAGCAACGGCAATTCATGCTACACATCCCGAATACTTGAACAACGATCTGAGAAAACTTATCTTCCAGAAAGGCCAGAACCCCTTCCTGTCCGAATGCTTCAAGCCTGTTGATTCTCACGACATGCGCCAGAAGATAATTCAGAGCCCGCATCCTTGTGTTATTCTCGCGACCTCGGGCATGATGAACGGAGGGCCGGTTATGGAATATTTCAAAGCCTTTGCTGATGACCCACGCAATTCTCTGGTGTTTGTAGGGTACCAGGCCGATGGAACAATCGGGCGTAGAATCCAGAAAGGATGGAAAGAAATTCCTATGGCAGGAAAGGGCGGAAGCACTGAGATCCTCAAGTTAAACATGGAAGTCCAGGTAGTTGATGGTTTCTCAGGCCACTCCGATAGGAGGCAGCTTATGGATTACATCAAGAGAATGCAGCCTCGCCCGGAAAGGGTATTTACCGAGCATGGGGATGAAAAGGCCTGTGTTGACCTGGCAAGTTCGGTTTACAAGAAACTGAAGATTGAGACGCGGGCACTTACAAACCTTGAAACCGTAAGGTTACTGTGACCCCATTCGGGGTCCAGTTCTTTTTTGAAGAAATTACTAAACTTTTTCATATCTTGAACCCGTGATCTGGTTCAATACTTAGAAGATGTTGTATTAACTGTCTGTGATCTCCTACCACAAGGTCTGCTCTGTCAAGCTGTGAAGGCTCCAGATATGTGGGAACTCCTATACAGTAAATTTCGGCTTTTTTTGCAGCTTCTACACCCAGAATGGCATTTTCTATTACAATACATTCTTCAGGCTGCACATTCAGGAGTTCGACAGCTTTAATAAAAGGATCGGGATGGGGCTTTGGGTTCTTAATATCGTCTCCTGTAACTACAATATCAAATATACCAGGGAAAAGCTGGTCAATAATCTCGTGAACAATAAGATGGTCAGAGCCCGAGACTACTGAGAGCAGGAAACGCCCTTTAAGAACTTCAAGGCACTCTTTCATTCCATCGAAAGCTTTCAGCTCAAAGATCCGTTTGAATTCTTTCCTGTAGATTGAGGTGATTGTTTCGAAATCATATGCTTCTGGTTCTTTTCTGGCTTTTTGAATAAGCAAGGGAAGTCCGTTTTTGGGATTTGAGCCTTCAATTGCATAAACATCCTTGTCCTGGATTTCCATGCCCATATCAAGGAAAGCTTTTTTCCAGGCCGCTGCATGGAAGGGCATAGAGTCCACGAGAACGCCATCCATATCGAAAATTAATGCCTTTAACACGGTTTTGACTCCAAAATTACAAGCTTGGTGATTAGGAAATTAAAATTTCTGGGTTAAGTTAGCTGAGATTCCTGAGGATTAAGGTGAAAATGGCTTTGAAGCCTTAAAATTTTCCCTGAAATTCCGAATAGAGTTATAGTTTAACTGAATTATAGTTTACTAAAATTATAATTTAATAGATTTATATTTTTAACGTACTTCCCAAAATATACACTAAATAAATTGATTCAAAGTTTTCTATACAAATAAAGTTTAGGAGAAAACCTGGTGACTATAAATATAGAAATATTTATATTATTTTAAAAAGCATTAATTGAAAAATCAAGCAAGAGCTCCCAAATTCTGGAACAATACCGAAACAGTTTTTAAGAGGTAATTCTAGTTAAAAGTAATAATATAAACAGTCCAATTTAATTGCAACAATCTAGTAGAATGTTTTATCAAAAACCAATGGCAGGATAGTAGTGTTAGTCCCTGAAATCAAGCATGGCATAAAAGAATAAGAAAAGAAGAAGAAAAGAAGATGTGAAAATTGCCCTGACTTGGATAATCAGGAGAATTTTGCTGTGGGACAATAAAACTTTCTATAATAAGTCATATTACTATATATAAACATTTTGGCAGTCCCTCACCCTTCATCTTTGAGAATTTAATGCTAAAGGTAGTAAAAGAGTGAGTATATGAGAGTTATGGGTGACATATTTAAACTTGATAAACAATTTAAGAATACCATTTAAATAAGTCCGAAATGTTTAAGTTCGGCAGAGTGCCAACTTATTAAAGATGACGGATGAAAAACTTTAATAGACTTTGAAAGTTATCGCATAACTCTACTCAGAGTATTGAAAGATATGTGACCCCCGATGTAACGGGTGGGGAGTCAAATGTAAGAATCAGACACAAATCCAGTCGAGGGGATAGAAGTGCAGTCATTTGTACAGGAAGCAATGAAATTCAGTGAAAAAGAGAAAGAATATCGGAAGAATTCTTCCTCTGATAATGATTTTGAAGATTTCGGACAGCCCCGAATCATGATTATTGGATGTGGCGGTGCCGGAAACAACACTGTAAACCGTCTATATAACATGGGAATCGAAGGTGCAGAAACGGTCTGTATTAATACCGACAAGCAGCATCTTGACAATGTAAGAGCTGACAAGAAGATCCTTGTGGGAAAAACTCTCACTCGGGGATTGGGAGCAGGCGGTTACCCCGAGACAGGAAAGAAAGCTGCAGAACTTGCAAGGGGCACACTTGAAGAAGTGTTAAAGGATGTTGACCTGGTTTTCATCACTGCAGGATTAGGTGGAGGTACCGGTACGGGAGTTGCCCCTGTAGTTGCCGAAGTAGAAAAAGAGCAGGGAGCAATTGTTGTAGGAATGGTTTCAAGTCCCTTTAGAGTTGAAAGAGCCAGGATTTTCAAAGCCGAAGAAGGTCTTGAAGATCTGCGCAGGGCAGCCGATACCGTAATTGTCCTTGATAATAACAGGCTGCTTAATTATGTGCCAAATCTTCCTATAGATCAGGCTTTTTCCGTAATGGACCAGCTAATTGCCGAGACCGTAAAGGGAATTACAGAGACCATCACAGTGCCCTCCCTGATAAACCTTGACTATGCCGATATCAGGACTATCATGAGTTGTGGCGGGGTTGCAGTTATGCTTGTAGGCGAATCAAAAAATCAGGATAAGAGCACTGAAGTGGTGCGTACTGCTCTAAATCACCCTCTGCTTGACGTTGATTACAAGGGAGCAACCGGAAGTCTTGTCCATGTAACCGGTGGGCCTGACCTGAGCCTTAAGGAAGCCGAAGAGATAGCATCAATGCTTACCTATGAACTTTCTCCAAGTGCAAATGTCATCTGGGGTGCAAGGATCAGGGAAGACTATGAAGGTAAGGTCAGGGTAATGGCCATAATGACAGGTGTGCAGTCTGCCCAGATCCTGGGCCCTCAGGCAGAAGCCGGAATTCTTGAATCCAGAACCGATGCTGACTCCATAAAGGAAAGAAGGTTCGGAAGAGTAACGGCAGACAGATTAAGGACTTCTTCAGGGTCCCTTAGAAAGAAACATGACGATTCAATCATTGATTTTATAAATTAAATCAGGCCCAGGTAAAAGTCCTGATTCTTAAAATTAAAAAATTAGGGCTTTTCACTTTTTACACTTTTTATACCGATGAGTTTTAAACAGATACTCTTTTTTATTAGTGCTTCTATCTAAAAAACATGGAAATTTTGATTGCAACAGGGCGGCTTGCGGAAAGTACCGTCAGGAAAGCAATCGGGGAAAAAGCCGATGTCCTCGTAGCCAATATTGATATTGCTGCCTTCATCACTCCTAAAAAACTAATTAAAATATTTCAGGAAGCTAAGCTTCCGAAAGTGTATGACCTTATTCTGCTTCCAGGGCTTGTAGCAGGAGATTTTTCAAAAGCTTCCGACGTGTTGGGGTGTAAAATCCGGCTTGGACCAAAGCACGCTTATGATCTTGGCTTTGTGCTCTCCTTTATCGGAAAAGTTGAATTTTCCGACAAAATCCCTGCATGTGAACTCCTTGCTGACGTTCGAAAAGAGATAGCTCTTGAGTTAATAAAGAAACACGAAGAAGAAGCTTCCTCTCCTTTTACGCTCAGAGGTGTAAAACTCGGAGGAAAGGCTCGCATGAAGGTTATGGGAGAAATTGTGGGGGCTTTGGAAATGGACCCTCCTGCACTCCAGGCAAAAATCGAAGCTTTCATCGCTCGGGGAGCAGATGTAATCGATCTTGGAGCTACCCTTAATACCCTTCCGGAGCAGGCTAAAAGAGCTGTATCCTTTGCAAAGACTATTACGGATACTCCGGTAAGCATAGATACCCTTGACTCCGAACTGATTAGAGAAGGAGTAAAAGCAGGAGCAGACCTTGTCCTGAGTCTCAACAGTACGAATCTTGAGACCGCAGGTCCGATCATTGCCAGGGCAGGAATTGCAGCCGTTATAATTCCTGATGAGGAAAGAAGTCTGGAAAGCCTTATAAGAAATGTCGAAGTTGCCCGCAGGCTTGGAATTGAGAAAATTATAGCCGATCCTGTGCTTGATCCGGTGGGTCATAATATAACCGAATCCATTGTACGTTTTCATGAGTTTCACAGAATGTACCCTGAAATTCCATTGTTCTTAGGTGTTGGCAATGTCACTGAGCTTATGGATGTGGATACTATAGGAGTTAATGCCGTACTTTGTGGAATAGGTGTAGAGGTCGGAGCAAGCATACTTTTCACCCCCGAGTTCAGTGACAAGGCACAGGGTTCGATTGCGGAGCTGAAAAGGGCTTCTGAGATGATGATGCTTTCCGATATAAGAGAAAGTTCACCAAAAGACCTCGGGCTTGATCTCCTCTGCATTAAAGAAAAGCGCAGGAGACCGGAGTCTCCACTTCCGGAAAATGCTATTCAAGCCAGGTCTTCAAAAGGTTGGCGTATAGATCCTGCAGGTCCTATCCGCATCCTTACAGTAGCTGACAGAATAAGTGGAAAAGGCGGGTTTATTGTAGCTGAACACGAGAATACCTCAGTTGTGGGAAAAAACGCCAGAGAGGTTATGGATACACTGCTTGAACTGAAATTGGTCTCTCGTCTGGATCATGCCGCATATTTGGGAAGGGAACTGGAAAAAGCAGAACTTTCCTTGCAGTTTAACCGAAGTTATGCTCAGGACGATGCGTTCTGAGTGTAAAAGCACAGACAAAACAAAGAAGTGAAAGAATGAGACTCGAAGATGAAGATAAACAGGCAATTTTTGAAATAGTGGCAGCCCGTTATTTTACAACACAGAGCTGGAAATGGGTAAATTTGAGGAAAGATATTAACAAAATCCTCAAAGCTTTTGATGAGCTGAATGAACAGTATGCTTCCTACTCTTACGTAAGCAGGGACTGGTACGTGGAAAACATGGGATCTAAGTACATTCACATGTGCAGTACCTGGGAAGAACTTAAAAATTTTGTTACGTTCTTGAATACACATGGAAGTGCTTTTAATTTCCTTGTAAATACAGGAAACCGGAAATCTTTCTGCATTGTAAGCGATACAAGGGATTTGAGTGAAGTTCAGGCAAATGCAATTAAAGAAGTTCAGAAACTCGGGTACAATACTTTTATATTCCTGGCTACAGTCCCGGATGAGATTGAGTTCCAGCTACTGCAGGTAAGGGGAGTTAACTGACCTCTCCTGACCTGTTTAACTTTTGCCTGTCTATTTTGTAGTTTGACCGAAAAAATATGGATAGTAATTTTTTCCTTTTAACTTTTGTAATTTTTCTTTCAACTTTTTATTCTTCCGATTTTTTAATTTTCAAAGTCTAAAACTCGCTTAATTATTCCTAATACTATGTTTGAAGAAGCAAGGTTGAGTTTCGGAACTAATTTTAAAAGTTACATTTTTCTTTTTTAACAATATTGTTGAAAAAGGACATAGTACAACGGCTTTCTTTAATCATATTAATCAAAAATTATCAAAAAGTAATATAAACTACAAATATTGGAAAATTATAAATACTATTACATGGTACAACGGTTACCGGTTTCCTAATTTTCAAAATAGAGATAAATAAGAACCAAGGTAAAAAAATGAAACAGACCGCAATCTATAGAAAAGGTAAAATCGGAATATCCACTACCACTCAAAATCTTACTGCAGCCCTTTCGACCGTGGATAATAAAATTTTGCTTGTAGGTCGCGACCAGCAAGCAGATTCCATCAGAATGCTGCTTGGTGATCTGAACCTGAAGACTGTACCTTATACATTGAGAAATGAAGGAGGTGAAGGAGTTCACCTTGAGACTGCCTTGTATCCGGGCTTTGGCGACATAAAGTATATGGAATCTGAAGGGACTGAACCAGGTGCAGGGTATGCAGGACGAGGAATTACTACTTCAACCGGGCTGCTCGAAAACGATCAATCAAATGACTGATAAAAAATTTTGTTTTTATGGTTTTGTATAGGAACCCGGAAACTTATTACCTTGCTGAATAGGTATATAAATATTTAAAAAATGCAATTTACAAATAGAACTGCTTTTTTCTATCAGAAGTTTGTCGATATCTTTATATATCTAGTAACTTAACTGACAAAACGTAGATAGGAACTTAAATGAAAAACCGTGAAACGATCCCGTTAAACTGTAGAATACCGAGGGCTTATCTCCCAGCAAACTCCTATTACCGCAGTTCCATTTCTTTAAATTGTCTAACTAACATGTTATATATTTGTATCTTGTTTGGATCTCAGATTGGAAATATACAATCAGGAAAATTTCTAAATTATTATAATAATTTAAAAGTCCTCGCTCAGACAAAGGTAAAAATACTTATATATAAGCAACTGATTACGCTTTTGTCAAAATCAGGCTTTAATAATTCAAATTCAGTTTACTTCACAATTTATTATCAAAAAATTGCGAGCCGGATTAAATGATAGATTCAGGACTCATGAACGTTTATAAGTTAGTTTTAGAGCTGACTTTGCTATCATGAGTACCTATCACTACTATAATTCCTTTGATGTGCATTACAATTCCTTTAATGTGCATACTCATACTCTTTGCGACAAAGAGTACGTCGTGAATTACCTTGTACACCTTTCCCTTTGGGTAATTCCATTATGAGGCGCATCAGTAATAATGCAGATCAAATAATAGACTTAAGACTTATTTTTGAAGGCCTTGTCGTGAGTTGCATTGTAGTAGTGCAGATATGCACTCTGACTCATAATACAAGAATCAAAAAAAGCCTGAAATTTCAGTCTAAGTTATCTACTAGAATAGAAATAACACTTTGGATTTTAAGGTATACTGGAGAAGGGCAGATATAGGTGCAACGCATTTAAAAGACCCTAAATTCCCACAAAGTTCACAAAACCGTAAAGATAATCGCTTACACTTTCGTTGAAATTAACCTTTAACCAATTTATTTGTCAAAAATGTGATGAGAGAAGTGATCGGCTAAATGGAGATTATAACCAAAAATAAGGTGGTCAAGGCAACACTAGACAGCCTTTTTTGCCTGGCCTTAATGTCGCTAACACCGGCAATAGCAGCTGCCAGTGAGGCGACTCTTAAAATTCCGAATTTAAGCCAGGAGCAAAACAATTTGCTGCTCTGGGGTATCGTAGTCTGTGTATTAGGTATGCTTTTTGGTCTTTACCAGTTTATGAAGGTGAAAAAAATCAGGGCCCATCAATCCATGCTGGACGTGGCCGACATAATTTACGAGACCTGTAAAACCTATCTTATCCAGCAGGGTAAACTGCTGTGTATATTATTTGTTTTTATCGGCCTGTGTATAGCCTTTTACTTCGGCTTCCTTCAGAAAATGCCTCTGAGCGGAGTATTGCTCATCCTGGCCTGGACCATTTTAGGGATACTGGGTTCTTACACTGTTGCCTGGTACGGAATTCGTATGAATACCCTGGCTAACAGCAGAACCGCATTTGTTTCACTGGAGAAAAAACCCCTGAAACTATTAAATATTGCTCTTGACGCTGGGATGAGCATAGGCGTACTTCTGGTCTGCGTTGAGCTAATAATGATGTTAATTATACTGCTGTTTGTTCCTAGAGAACTGGCCGGATCAAGCTTTATAGGCTTTGCAATCGGAGAATCTCTAGGAGCCAGCGCCTTACGTATTGCAGGCGGGATATTCACCAAGATCGCCGATATTGGCTCCGACCTGATGAAAATAGTTTTTGGGATAAAGGAAGATGATCCGCGTAATCCCGGTGTTATTGCCGACTGCACCGGAGATAATGCGGGTGACAGCGTAGGGCCAACAGCAGACGGATTCGAAACTTATGGTGTAACCGGAGTCGCTCTCGTTTCCTTCATAGTTCTGGCTGTACAGCCTGACCTGACCGGCATCCTGCTTACCTGGATCTTTGTCATGCGTATACTCATGATCATTACCTCCGTAGTCTCTTTCTACATCAACAGGGCACTCAGCCAGGCAAGATTCGGCGGCAAAGATGATTTTGATTTTGAACAGCCTCTTACCAGTCTAATATGGATTACTTCCATTTTTTCTATAATTGGAACCTTTGCCGTAAGCTATTACATCTTGGGACCTAACTCCGGAGTGCCTGCCGAGTTGGAGAATCTCTGGCTGGTACTCTCAGTAATAATAAGCTGCGGTACCCTGGGAGCGGCTTTAATTCCCGAATTTACCAAACTCTTTACCAGTCCGAATTCCAAACACGTAGCTGAAGTTGTCAAAGCTTCCCGAGAAGGTGGCCCGTCTCTTAACATCCTTTCCGGACTGGTTGCAGGTAACTTCAGCTCATTCTGGATCGGTATGGTCTTCTTCTTGCTGATGTTCGCTGCCTATTATGCCAGCGGGTATGGCTTGAGCGAGATAATGATTTATCCCTCCATATTCGCATTCGGCCTGGTAGCTTTCGGGATGCTGGGCATGGGCCCTGTTACCATAGCAGTTGACAGTTATGGGCCGGTAACGGACAACGCCCAATCCATTTACGAGCTGTCACTTATAGAGACCATTCCCAAAGTAAAGGATCAGATCAAGAAAGAATTCAACTTCAAACCCGATTTCGATAAAGCCAAACATTATTTGGAAGCCAACGATGGAGCAGGAAATACTTTTAAGGCTACAGCCAAACCGGTTTTAATAGGTACAGCTGTTGTTGGTGCCACAACGATGATCTTCTCTATGGTTCTTGTTATTAGAGATGTGCTTGGAGTACAACCTGAAGAAATCCTGACCCTGCTCAATCCCTATACAATCTTCGGATTATTAGCAGGCGGCTGTGTAATTTACTGGTTTACCGGGGCATCAATCCAGGCCGTAACTACAGGAGCCTACAGGGCGGTTGAATACATCAAGGAAAACATCCAGCTGGATGAAAACGCCAGCCAGAAGGCATCCACGGAGAAATCAAAAGAAGTGGTAAAGATATGCACCCAGTATGCACAGCAGGGCATGTTCAATATATTTATCGTCATATTTTCCTTTACCCTGGCATTTTCCTGTCTCTCTGCTCCAGTAGCCGGAAATGATTCTGTGGCGCTTTTTGTTTCCTATCTTATTTCCATTGCAGTATTCGGACTGTTCCAGGCCGTGTTCATGGCAAATGCCGGAGGATGCTGGGACAATGCCAAAAAAGTAGTGGAAGTAGATCTGCAGGAAAAAGGCACCGATTTACATGAAGCCACTGTGGTGGGCGATACTGTAGGCGATCCTTTTAAAGATACTTCCTCGGTTGCCCTCAACCCAATCATCAAGTTTACCACGCTATTTGGCCTGTTAGCTATGGAGATCGCTATTTCCGAGTCCTTCCGAAATATCGCTCCCTATGCAGGTGGCGTATTCCTGGTGATTGGTCTGGTCTTTGTCTGGCGTTCATTCTACAAAATGAGAATTCCGATAAAAGAATAATTAAGGATAGCTGCTAACCAGGAATGTGGTAAAGCCTTACAACGTCAAATGTTGTGAGGCTTTTCCTGAATAGTGACCTTTACGAAGCAGCAAATCTTATTTTTAACTTTTTACAGTAAAAACAAATACTATTTTCGAGAGAGTACTTCTATCTTTTTTCTTTTCAGTATAGGAAAAAGGAACTGCGGATTCTGAAAAGTTAATAGCAATTCCTCAATTTATACACGAATCTGGGTTATTTTAAAGAAGTAGTGAACTAAGAAATAGTGAACTAAGAAATAGTGAACTAAGAAATAATGGACTAAGAAGTAACGGACTAAGAAGTAATGGACTAAGAAGTAATGGACTAAGAAGTAATGGACTAAGAAGCTATGGACTAAGAA
>NZ_LMVP01000013.1 GCF_002287235.1 Methanosarcina spelaei | reverse complement strand
TAAGCTATTTTGATAAAAGTTTCACTTTAGAAAGTAGCGGAGCGTATTGATTTTAGATAAAATATTCAAAAAAAATATCTAATGAATAAACAAATTCTTTGGCAAAAATGCCAAAGAATTTGTTTTTCAAGATTATTGCAGCTTTTTGAGGTAGTTAGCAGAGAAAATTGTAGGTTTGAGGAAAGAACAATAAGAGAAATCACTAGATTATGGAATTGTGTCTTATAGGCCTCAAAAAGATAAAGAATAGTCAGATATGTAGGTTCATGGCTTGATTAATCCGAAAGCTATAGAAGCATCGAAGGAAAAAATGGAGAAAGTTCTGATAATGTCCCCATGAAATCAATCACCTACACACAATGTAAATCAAAAATTCATGGCAAAATACAATCATAAATGAATTTTCCGGCCTATAAATATCGGAATAAGTTAACTGTTTAACAAGAAAATTGATAAAATATATTTTAATTCTCCTCTATCTCATCAACAAATTAAGTTTAGCTTCCTGTTCAGCTTCCGGAATAAGTTCATCAAGCATTTATCTATGAGTTCACAAAATGCTTTTATAGCTTGAAAGTAATTACGCTGGATGTTCGTACTTGCGTCAATCGACAAGAGCCAATTCAATACAATTTGATCGTTTTTCAGTTTGAAGCTTTTCATACTATAAATCAGCTGATCGATTGTATATGAATACCTGAACACAGTAATTGATAAATATATCAACCTCCTTCCAGTTTAAACTAAAATCATATTTACCGGCTTATCGGGCCTGAAAGCCCAAATCATAAGAGTCCGCAAATCCAGCTATAAAGATCGGAAAGGACCTCTCGAAAGAGAAAGAGTTACCTCGTTTCGGGAAAAGTAGATTTCTAGCAGCCAGGGGAGAAGAATCGGCACTATCTCTCAGGATCTGCAAAGACAACCTAATTCAGAAAAGGTGGCATGTATGACAACAGTATTTGATGTCCCTGCAATGGAACTTATCGAGAAGGTTGCAGGCATTCTTAAAGAAAATGAAACCGTCGTTCCCCCGGAGTGGGCAAAGAACGTAAAGACCGGGGTTCACAAAGAACTCCCTCCGAACAACGATGACTGGTGGTATATCAGAACCGCAGCGATCCTGAGAAAAATCTATACCGACGGGCCTATAGGAATTGAAAGGCTCAGATCAGTATACGGTGGAAAGAAGGACAACGGATCACAGCCGTCCCACAAAGCAAAAGGCAGCGGTTCGATTGCCAGAAAGGCAGTACAGCAGCTTGAAGCTGCAGGTTACCTGCAAAAAGTAAAGGACGGAAGAACGGTATCTGCAAGTGGACGCTCCATGCTTGACAATGCAGCTAATGAGCTCAGGCAAGAACTTGTTGAGAAGATCCCTGGACTTGCAAAATACTGAGAATTCCATCCGAAAGGGACCTGAAAAATTCTTAGGATTCCCTTTCAAATATCATAAATCTCAATCCAGATTATTGATCTTAATCCAGATATTATTAATCATAACCCAGATTGCTCCGGAAAACCGGTTTTTTAGATGATTGCCATGTCTACAATGGATGACGAACTCAACGAAATCCGAAAGAGACGGCTTGCAGAAATTCAGAAACAGCAGGCACAGAACCAACCGTCTGACATCCAGGCAGCTTACCAGCAGGAACAGGCAAAAGCTGAGATGGAAGCTCAGAAACAGGCTATCCTGAGGCAGATCCTTACTCCTGAAGCAAGAGAACGCCTTACAACTTTAAAGATGTCAAGACCGGCTCTTGGGGAACAGCTTGAGATGCAGCTGATCTCGCTTGCTCAGAGTGGAAGGCTTCCGTCTCAAATTAGTGACGAACAGCTCAAAAATCTCCTTATAAAGATGCAGCCAAAAAAACGTAAGACATCTATAACCAGAGTTTAAAAACAATGAGAATTTCGGTCCTGTTTAGCGGAGGCAAAGACAGTTCTCTCTCTGCCCTTTTAATGGAACCGTTTTTTGAGATAGAACTTGTAACCTTTAGTTTTGGCCTGCTACCCAATGGTGAGCTGGCAGAAAAAACTGCAAAAAGGTTAGGATTCCCACACAGGGTTCTTTCTCTGGAATGGGAGGTCCTTGAAAAGGCTTACGAGAAAATAATGAAAGACGGTTTCCCGAAAAGTGCTATTAATTATATTCACGAAAAAGCCGTAGAAACTCTTGCTTCGGATCCGGAAGTTAAATTCATTGCTGATGGAACCAGAAGGGATGATAGAGTTCCTGTACTTTCAATCTCACAGGTACGAAGTATCGAAGATCGATTGGGAGTTCAGTACATATGCCCTTTGAAGGGGTATGGCAAAAAAACGGTGAGTATTCTTGTAGAGCGTTATCTGAAAATTGAAGAAGGGCCGAGTGAAAACACTCAAAAAGCTGATTACGAAACCGAGCTAAGGGAGTTAATCAGGCAGAGAGACGGTAAGGAGAAGATAAAAGAACTATTTCCTTCCCATATCCAATCTCATGTGCTTTCCAGGAAAAACTGTAAGAGCAGGCCTTAAAATCATGAAGTCTTCCGGAAGGGGAAAATTCTGGAATAAAGATTTATACAATAATCGAGTTATATTCAACCCTGAGTTATATTCAACCCTTATACTGCTGCAGATTAACCAAGACCCTTATAAAACTTACCGGATATGGTTTCAAAAACTACTGCTTGACTGGCAGAGAAAAAATCTCGATATGCAAGGGTTAAAATCATCATCAACTAATTATCGGATATAATCGGAAATTAACAAAATTAAGTTATTTCAGGTCAACAGGTGTGATCCACTTGAGTCATAACATGAAAGGACAGAAAATACGCCTTGCAAAGGCACATAAACAGAACACACGTATTCCAGTGTGGGTTATTGTGAAAACTAATCGGAAGGTTGTGAGTCATCCCAGACGCAGGCACTGGAGAAGAAGAAGCCTGGATGTGAAGTAAGCGAGGAAGGTGGGAAAAATGGCTGACGACATGGTAAATGAGCAGATATATACTATCCCTCTAAGGACAGTAAGGAAAGTCCCTGCATGGAAAAGAGCAAACAGAGCAGTTATTGAAGTAAGAGGTTTTCTTGTAAGGCACATGAAAGTTGATTCTGTACAGGTCAAACTGGACAAATCAATCAATGAACGCCTCTGGGAAAAAGGCTGTGAAAAGCCTCCTCTTTCCATCAGGGTCAGAGCTGTAAAATTCGCAGATGGCGAGGTACAGGCAGAACTCGCCCAGTAAAATATACCAGAAGACGCGAAGCTTCAAAGAATATGATTCGAACAGTGGATATATACGACACCCCAATGATCGGGGTCTTTGCAACCTGCACAGAAGATGTTGTTCTTGTTCCAACCGGAACAAAGCCCGAAACCTGTGCCGTACTTGAGGATTCGCTCGGTGCAAAGGTCATTGATACTCTTGTAAACGGAAGCGTTGTTATTGGAGCTCTTTCCAGAGGGAACTCAAACGGTTTCCTTTTTTCACACGGGACCGATACCAGGGAAATAAAAGAACTGACAGGAGTTAAGGCTGAGATCCTTCCGGGCAGGCTGAATGCAGTAGGAAACATCGTACTTGCAAACGATTCCGCAGCCCTTGTCCATCCCGAACTGTCAGACAAGGCTATTGAGGTAATTGCCAGTACCCTTAAAGTAGAAGTTTACAGAGGAACAATTGCCGGGATAAAGAACGTAGGGATGGCAGGAGTTGTCACCAACAAAGGGCTTCTGGTGCACCCGAAAGTGACAGCATCGGAAAGAGAAATTCTGGAAAAGATATTTGAGCTTCCTGTAAACATAGGAACTACGAACTTTGGAACTCAGATGCTCGGCTCAGGCCTGCTTGCGAATTCAAAGAATTATCTGGCAGGTTCAGACACTACAGGCCCCGAACTTGGAAGAATTGAAGAAGCCCTTGGATTCTTAGATTGATATTAATCCACCTGTTTCATAAAAAGTTACAGCAAGAGTGGTGACCAAGATGAAGAACTTTATTGTTAAAGGTAAATTTAAAGCAGGAAATTCCTGGGAAAAATTCACAAAGCAAATCGAAAGTCAGAATGAAAAGAACGCAACTGATAAGGTCTATTCTGTCTTCGGAAGCAAGCATGGGATTAAGAGGAGCCAGATCCAGATCGAAAGCATTGCTGAGGAGTGAAGGATATGGTAGAAGTCAGTGAAGAAGACATGAGAAATTTGGCAGCCAGGCACCAGGAGTTCCAGAGGCAGGCCGAAGGCTTAAGACAGCAGATGAACATGGTCCAGGCTTCCATTACAAGCTGCGACCAGACAATTGTAACCATCAACGAGCTTAAAACCGTTTCAGCTGAAGGTAAGATTGCCGAAACGATGGTACCTGTTGGATTTGGTTCATTCGTTTACGCCGAAATAAAAAACGCAGACAAGGTTATTGTGGATCTTGGAGCAGGCTTTAGCGCAGAAGAGACTGCTGATGAGGCCATTGAAACTCTGAAACGCCGTAAAGAGCAGCTTACGAAAATTCTCGAACAGATGAATGCTTCACTGACTAAATATATACAGGGTATGCAGGCTCTGGAATCTGAAGCTGCAAAGCTTCAGCAACCCAGCCAGGCCTGAAAAACCTGTCTCAGAAACAAAAGATGGAACTCAAAGCTGCATTTGAGAAAGAACTTTTTATTTTGACTTAACTACTATTTTTTATTGGCTTTTTTTGGAATGGGATCCTATGTTCAACAAATTCAAAGAGAAACTGGGGAATTTTAAAAAGGCGCTCAGCAAAACTATTGATGATAAAGCAGTAGACATCGAACCTGTACCTGAGGCTGAAGAAGATTTTGAAGAGGACATTGAGCCCATTCCTGAGGAAGAAGCTCTTGAAACGCTGACTGAAGAAGAAAGTTACGAAGCCAAACCTGTAACGGTTGCTTCTGCAACTGTTGAGACCGAAGATAGAAAAAAGGCTGAATACAGGAAAAAACTGGAAAATAGAAAAAAGGCGATCGAGAGCAAACCCGAAGAAGAAAACATACCTGAAGAAAAAAAGTCCTTTTTCAAAAAATTTTCAAATATAGGATTTACAAAGAAAGCAAAAGCCCTGGTCCTTAATAGAGAAGTTTATCTGGATAGTAAAGACCTGGAAGAGCCTCTCTGGGAACTTGAAATGGGACTTCTTGAAAGTGACCTTGCCTTATCGGTTTCCGAGGCAATTGTGGAATCAGTTAAAAAACAACTCACAGGTACTACAAAGCGCATTGGCGGCAATACCGGAGAGATTGTAGAGGAAGCCCTGAAAAAAGCCATCCTTGATGTGGTGTCTGCTAATACTTTTGACTTTGATGAGTATGTAAAAGACAAAGAAAAGCCTGTCCATATTGTATTTGTCGGAATTAACGGGACAGGAAAGACGACATCGATTGCAAAAATGACACACAGACTGCTCAAATCGGATTATTCCGTAGTCCTCGCTGCAGGAGACACTTTCAGAGCAGGTGCAATCGACCAGCTTGGGATCCATGCCGACAGGCTAGGAGTAAAAATGATAAAACATCAGCCTGGTGCTGATCCTGCTGCAGTTATTTACGATGCCGTGCAGTATGCAAAAGGTCATAAAATCGATTTTATACTTTCCGACACTGCAGGCCGAATGCATACTAACCTTAACCTCATGTCACAGATGGAAAAGATCTGCAGGGTAAGCACTCCTGACCTTATAATTTTCGTAGATGAAGCCGTGGCAGGGAATGATGCCGTTGAAAGGGCTGCGCAGTTTAATGATGCTGTGCCAATCGACGGGTCCATCCTGACAAAAATTGATGCCGATGCTAAAGGAGGAGCTGCAATATCCATTGCCTATATCACAGGCAAACCCATTCTCTTTTTCGGAATGGGGCAGGGTTATGAAGATTTAAAAAAGTTCGATCCCGAATGGTTTATAGGCCAGCTTTTTAACCAGTAAATCACTTCAATGTGGAGTTATTGACTGATAACAAATTTTTCATATCAAAGATGTGCAGGCGAATACTGTGTTGTAAACAACTGTGTATTTTCACGCCAGCACAACTTTGATTAACACAACTTCGATTAACACAACTTTGATTGTTCTGGAAATTATTTCAGGCCATAGATCACATAATACTCATACTTGTAGGCAATTTTATATCTGAGCGGCATATGTTTTTTCTGGATTCGTACCAGGTCTTCCAGTCCTATTGACCGCACGTCTTTAAACCCGACTTTTTCCATATATTTCCGGGTAGCCCAAAGACATCCTCTTTCACGTTGGGGGCAGCATGGCATTCATTTCCGAATTAAGCTGTATTTAGAGACATCATTTCTTTCGACAAGAAGTATCGTAATGTCGCAGATCTTTCGTCTCAGACGTGTTTCTAGGCTGCTATTATCCCATAAGCCATCTACGACTCTACTTTTCCTCCAGGCTTCAGCATATTACGCCAGTTTTCAAGGGCTTTTTCCGGATTCGGCAGTTTCCCAGAGCACGTACTGGGCAGTGAACCAAAGGTCACATCTCAAAGATGAGATTTTTTACATCTTTTCATAAGCCGGATGTTAGCTCCCTTTACCAGAGTTCTCTTACGGGATATGTCCATCATTCCTTCGCTAAAGTAGACCACCGTCACATCATGGCCTAACCATGCCAAATTCATGTCGATTATTCTGGTACTACTCGACATCCAAGACGTTTTTAGGACCTGGGACGACCTATGGTATACTATCTCCAATTTTCCAAATGTAAAGGGGACGGCAGGTTATCCAATATTGTATGTGTTTTCGAGGTTGTGCTACTCTTTTAATTCAAGCATCCAGTTTCCACTATAATCAATGGGCATGAACCTCTTGTGAAACTCCTTTATTCCGGCTTCCGGGTCTACATCACTGAACTCTTCAGGATAGAACCACTTGGCAAGTGCCTGGAGACCGGCAAAGCTGTAAATCCTGCTGTCGTATGTGTGAAAGATACTGTACACTTCTTGATTTTCTACGGCCTTCAGTGAGTCCCAACCTGGACGCTTTAGATATACCTTAAGGAGAGATCTAGATGAGTCTTTACTGGCATAGTACCCTAGTTTTATGCTATCTGGCGTCGTCACCCAATTGGAACCGGTAATGATGATAATGTCTGGATTAGCATCAATCAGAAACTCGGGAGTTACAGTCGCCGACTCAGAAGTAAAACTCTTAGCAATATTATCACCACCGGCTTTACTCACAATTGGACCCCAACCCAAACTGCTATATGTTCTACCATATTCAGAAGCACCCTTCCAACCACTTTCAATATAGACCCTGGGCTTGGTCTTATTGATCTTAGCAAGTCTTGAATACACAATGTTTGTCTGGTCATTGTAAAAATCTGTGATTTCCTTTGCCCTTTTTTCCTTGCCCAGCAGCTTGCCCAGCAGTGTAATACTCTTGGTTGAATTTTCAAGCGTGTTTTGATAAAAATCAGTAAAAACCACCGGGATGCCAGCCTGTTCAAATTTGTTCAAATCGTCTTTTGCCAGATCATAATCAAACATGGGTAATATGACCAGGTCGGGGTTCAATGAAATGATTTTTTCGATACTGAAATCTTGATTCCCATAGTAGCCAACTTCAGGTATATTTTTGATCTCCAGGTACTTTTCGCTAAATTTGTCGTAGGTGTCTTTATCAGATGTTCTAAGATCCGTACCCCAGCCAACTATTTTTTTGGAAAAGTTTTCTCCTTCGATAGCAGCAAATTCGTGAAGGTCTCTTGAACTACCTAGAACTACTCTTTCAGCTGGCACTTTAAGAGATACAGTTCTTCCCGCTAAATCTGTCACTATTATCGTATTATTTTCTGTCGGCGCCCTGGGAGAATCAGATAATAAAAATAAACCGGCAACTAACATAACAAAAATTATGAAAGTTATAACGATTACAATTGAATTATTTTTATTCATATCTGTACCTCTTGCCTGCTTCAGGTATAAGTTTCAATTGTATAAATATTTGGATTTTATGTAATACAATATTTGAATTTTGTTTATTTTTCCCCTATTTTTTGTCATTATACTGACAAATAATGAGATTTATTACTATTTTTTCATCAGTTAATGTTTATTCGCAAATTTGTCCTGAGATTTCATTTCAGGCCATAGATCACATAATACTCATACTTGTAGGCAATTTTATATCTGAGCGGCATATGTTTTTTCTGGATTCGTACCAGGTCTTCCAGTCCTATTGACCGCACGTCTTTAAGCCCGGCTTTTTCCATGTATTCCCTTGTCTTATCCAGGGATACTCCTTTTGCGTTGGGCAGGATAGCGTTTACTTCCGCAGTATAACTGTCTTTGGAAATATCGTTTCTTTCGACGATACGTATCATAACCTCACCGATCTTCCTTTTCAGGTGTGTCTCAAGGCGGCCGTCATCCCATAAGCAGTCTATGACGACTACTTTTCCTCCTGGTTTCAGCACCTTTCTCCAGCTTTTAAGGGCTTTTTCAGGATTCGGCAGCGTCCAGAGTACGTGCCGGGTCACGACTGCATCGAACTTCCCTTCGTTAAACTGAGGATTTTCCGCATCGCCTATCCTGAATTCTATGTCTCTAAGAGACTTAGATTTCGCTACAGAGAGCATTTTCTCGGACAGGTCTATACCCGTCACCTTATGACCCATATCCGCCAGTATCCTGCTCATCTCGCCCGTACCGCAGCCGACATCAAGAACGTTTAGATTTTCCCCTGGGATTACCTGTTTGAAAAGAACTTTCCAGGCTGCTGCCTCTTCATCGCTCTTCACCCCGTGGCCGTGATATGTATCGTAGCGCTGCGATGAATAGTCCCATCGCTTCGTGATTTCTTCCTTTATCTTGTTTTCATTAATTGACATAAAATGCCTCGAAGTTTACTTATTTTTTACCGCGATACCATGAATCATAAAAATGGGGTGATCATTGGCGTATTTTAAGTACCATGGTAACCTTTTCCGCTGTATATCCCGAATTATCTTCAAGTCAGTAACAGTGGTATCGACTAAGCCGGCCTTAGACATGTATTCCACGACCTGCTCTTTATCGACCCCATGCGGGTTTGGGAGGCTAACATTGATATCTTTCTTATAATCATAGGTGAAGGGATTTTTTCCGTATTTTATAAATCTGTAAATGTGGTAATTCACTGCGGATATACAGGGAAGTAGACCTTTTGTGATCCACTTGCCATCAATAATGACGATCCTGCCTCCTGGCTTTACGACTCTGACCCATTCTTTTACCGCTTTTTCCGGGTGAGACATAGTCCAGAGTACGTACCTGGCCGTGATGCAATCAAAAGTATCGTCCTCAAAGCTAAGGTTCTCAACATCCATTTCCATGAACCGGATATCCGCTCCCTTTGCCAGGGCCTTCTTCCGGGCTACATCCATCATTCCTTCACTAAAATCTACCGCAGTTACGCTATGCCCCAACTCTGCCAGGTACATTGCGATTATTCCGGTACCACTGCCAACATCCAGGATATTTTTAGGGTTCTGGCCGATCGCTCCTGATAATATATTTCTCCACATCTCGCTTTCCTCAGTCCCTCCACTCCCTGGAGCCGTATCGTAGAACTTGCTCCCATAATCCCAGTACTTCTTAACTCCTTCCTTGGTCCTGTCGAGTTTTAGTTTTCCCGATTCCGTCATAATCATCCCATTATAGCTTTTTTTATCCTGCATTTTCGCGTCGAATTGATTGGTATGACTTGCGGTATGCCTTCACCATCGAGCGTTACCCTTGCGTTGACCCCATACACTTTTCGAATCATTGCTTCGGTTATCACGGAAGCCGGGCTTCCCGATGCAACGACCTTACCTCCGTTCATCAATACGACATTGCCCGCATACCGGGCTGCCAGGTTGAGGTCGTGTAACGCTACTACGGTTGTCATTCCGTGATCTTCCGTGATGGTCTGAATCACGTCAAAAAGCTCGAGCTGCCTCTGGAGGTCAAGCGAGTTCGTTGGCTCGTCCATGAGGAGCACTTTGGGCTTTCGGATAATCGATTGGGCAATGGACACCATTTGCTTCTGCCCACCGCTGAGCTCGTTCATTGGACGCATCGCCAGTTCTTCAATCCCGAGCTTTTCAAGCGTGTCCATAGATGCAGACAGGTCCTCGTCATTTATCCTCCAGCCAAGCGAATTTATCCTTCCCAGCATTGTTGCCTCCAGCACAGTCATAACCGCACTTGTAGAGGATTCCTGGGGGAGGTAGCTAATGGCTTTTATGACCTCGTCCTTTCGATATTCCTTCAGGTCTTTTCCGTTGAAGATTATCGATCCTTCAGCTTTGAGTATCCCGCATATGCATTTTAGCAAAGTGGATTTTCCGACCGCATTCGGGCCTATGATCGCAGTGATCATTGGCTCGGCGACCATGTTTACGCTTTTTAATACCGGAGTGGAATTATATCCGAACTTGAGGTTTTTGATTTCCAGCTTCACCAGTATCCCCTCTTTTTAGATAGAAGGAGCCAGACGAAAAACGGTATGCCAATAAGTGATGTGAGTATCCCTATAGGGAATATGATTCCAGGGACTACGACTTTGCTGAGGACCGATGCGGTGGAGAGTATAAACGCCCCGGACAGGGCTGAAAAAGGTAAAAAGTACCGGTGGTCCTCACCTACGAGCATCCGTGCTATATGTGGTGCTACGAGACCGATGAACCCTATGGTGCCCACGAATGCTACTGCCGTGGACGTAAGAACCGAGACCAGGATCAATCCCTTTAGTCTCATCCTTTCGACGTTCACTCCAAGGCTTTTTGCCTTATCGTCGCCCAGCCTGAGAGCGGTGAGCTTCCAGACGTCTATGGCTAGCAGTGGTATGACCAGCAAAACAATTCCCACCGTAATACCCAGAGTAGTCCATGTGGTCTTGGTCAGGCTGCCGAAGAGCCAGAAAACTATGGCCTGGACTTGCTCCGGGTTCGCCGTATATTCAAGGAGCGCCAGCAGAGAGTCGAACAGGAACAGTACAGCAATGCCGGTAAGCACTATGGTTTCGGAGGTGGCTCGCTTGAACCTGGCAATGCCATATATTGCCATGCAGCTGATTAACGAGAACACGAATGCATTGACCGGCACGAATAAGGTATCTGCGAAAGGCAGCACTCCAACGCCGAACACGATAGCCAGCGCAGCACCAAACCCGGCTGCTGCGGATATTCCAAGCGTATAAGGGCTGGCCAGGGGGTTATCTAGAATAGTTTGCATGTTTGCGCCGGCAAGGCCTAAAGTTATTCCGGTCACAACCGCCATGAGGGCGACTGGCAGGCGGAAAGTCCAAACAATGACCTGGACCGATCTCTCGCTGTAGGCAGGGAAGAATATCGTCGAAATGACCTCTTTTGCCGATAAAGAAGCCGGCCCTGTCATAATGTCGAGGATAAAAGTGAGAAAGATCGCTACCAAAATAGAGAGGAGAAATAAATATTTCCTCCCCATCATTTTTCTGTATGCCTCTTTTGATTTAACGTTCATCCTGAGCCCTACTTTTCAAGTCCGCTGTTAATAATAGCTGTACATGAACGTCCCGTCGTATTCAATAGGCATGAACTTTTCATGGTATTCCCGAATAGTAGCATTGGGGTCGATATCCTTGAATTCCTCCGGATAGAACCATTTTGCAAAAGCTTCCAGCGCCACGAAATTATAGATGCTGAAGCAGTATCCATGATAAATGCCGTACACATTGCGGTTCTTGACGGCATTGATCGTGTTCCATCCCGGACGTGCAACATATGCATCCATAGTACTCTTTGTATCTGCAGCAGTTGAGGTATATCCCATCCTGATCGATCCCGGTGTTGACCAGTTCCGGCCTGTCAATATTATAATATCCGGACTCTGGTTGACAAGGAATTCAGGGCTAATCGCTTTGCTGGTATTTCCTAATAAAGTCTCAGCAATGTTGTCTCCACCCGCTTTCTTTACAATCGATCCCCATCCGACATCTCCCTCGGTTATCCCGTATGTCTCCGGGCCATTGTATCCTGTCTCTATATATACACCGGGCTTCGGTCCGTCACTCTTCGCCAGGCGTGAATAGACCGTGTTTACATGCTGGTCATAAAAATCGACAATATCCTTTGCCCTTTGTTCTTTCCCAAGTATCTGACCAAGCAGCAGCATACTTTTTGTGGAGTTGACCATCGGATCCATATAGAAATCCACGAAAACAACCGGGATACCTGCCTGTTCCAGCCTGGCCAGGGCTTCTTTCGTAGCGTCTCCGCTCCACATAAATTCCCAGTTATGCATGATGACAACATCAGGATTTAACGCAATCACCTTTTCAACACTGAATGTATTGTCATCGAGGGAGCCTACATTTGGGATATCGGCCAGCTCTGGATATTTCTCTACAAATTTTACGTATCCGTCGCCGGCGTTGTCCTTGAAATCGTTATCCCATCCGACGATCTTGTCGACAATTCCGGCTCCATCTATAGCGGCCAGTTCATGTGTTTTCGATGATTCCATCAGGACAATTCGTTCAACCGGCGCTTTTACAGTAACCGATCTTCCCTCCATATCCGTAACGGTAATCGTTTTCGTCTGGTCTTCAGTGCCGCTTTTTGTGACACAACCCGGAACGGTAAAAGCCATAAAGATAACTAATACGCTTGCCAGGATTGCCAACATAGTAAATCTTTCACGCACCCAATTCCTCCAGTATTTTTTCTCTCAGCTCCCGGCATCAATTAATAGTTGTACACCAGCGTACCGCTATAATCTATAGGCATGAACTTCCTGTGATATTCCTTGAGCGTCTCAGCAGGGTCCACGTCCTTGAACTCTTCGGGGTAGAACCATTTGGCGAATGCTTCCAGTGCAACGAAGTTAAATATGTCCGTGCAATAGCCGTGGTATATGCCGTATACCTTCTGATTCTCTACTGCATTTATCGTATCCCACCCTGGACGGTTGACGAATGGCGTCATCGTGCTCTTTGTTACGTTAGATGTAGAAGTATAGCCCATCCTGAGTGATCCTGGCGTAGACCAGTTCCTACCGGTCAATATGATAATATCCGGACTCTGGTTGACCAGATACTCCGAGCTAAGAGCCTTGCTTTTGTTGAGTAAAATCGGCTCTGCAATGTTGTCTCCACCAGCTTTCTTTACGATAGCTCCCCATGCCACATCCCCGTAAGATATACCGTAAGTATCCGGGCCTTTATATGCGCATTCGATGTAAACGGTAGGTTTCTTTCCCTGTATTTTTTCCAGGCGAGAATATATGCTGTTGACTTTCTCATCATAATAGTCAACTATCTCCTGTGCTCTCTGTTCTTTGCTCGTGATCTTTCCAAGCAACTGCATACTCTTTGTTGAATTAGTCATGGGGTCCATATAGAAGTCTAAAAATACTACGGGAATGCCGGCCTGGTCCAGCCTGGCCAGTGCCTCTTTTGTGGCGTCCCCATCCCACATGAACTCCCAGTCGTGCATGATGACGACGTCAGGATTTAACGCGACTACTTTTTCAATATTAAAAGTATTATCATCCAGGGAGCCCACATCAGGTATTTCGGCCATCGACGGATATTTTTCCACGTATTTTTCATATATGTCGCCGGAATTATCCCTGAGGTTATTATCCCAGCCAACAATCTTGCTATCAAAACCCTCACCATAGACCGATGAAAATTCGGCCGTACACGTCGAGTCCATCAGTACAAGGCGCTCCACCGGATATTTTAATGTCACCGATCTTCCAGCCATGTCCGTAACAGTAATCGTTTTTGCCTGGTCCCCTGTGCCACCTTTCGTGACACAGCCCGAAACTGAAAATGTCAAAAAAACGACCAATATGATCGTAAGTATAGGGATTGTTGTTAAATTATTGCGCATGTTGACCTCTACTATTCAAATTATATCGGGGCTGGACCACTTTCAGATAAACTAAAACGGAGTTTACTATCAGGGTCCATCACTAATTTCACAGCCATCTGTAATTTAGTAATTATATATTACTCAGTAGATTATTTAACGTGCTAATAATTTTATAAATTGTGTTACTTTATATTCAGCACCAAATATTTCATATTAAAACACGCTGAAATTTCAAAATAACATATTTTTCGTTCGTAATATATTACGAACGAAGAGGGAAAGAAAATCCACTGCAGTCCAGAGAAATCCATGCCCATCTTAAGGTGTGGCTCTCTGCACGGTCATCTTTGTGGTCGTCTGTGTGGTCGTCTTGTGATCCATCTGTGTGGTCATCTTGTGGTCCATCTGTGTGATTATCTGTGCAGCCATTAGTCGGCTGAAAGCGCCATTAGCAGCGATCAGCTCATCGAATGTGCCATTTTCCTCGACTTTCCCATTTGCTAGCATTATCACCCGGTCTGCAGATCGAATCGTTGAAGGTCTATGTGCTACGATCAGCGTTGTGCGTCCTGCCGATATTTCCTTGATCGCTTTTCGGACATTGACCTCCGATTCGGTGTCCAGGCTGGAGACCGCTTCGTCCATGATCAGGATATGGGCGTTTTTCAGAAATGCCCTGGCTATTGCGATTCTCTGGCGCTGGCCACCGGAAAGTGTCGTGCCTCGCTCCCCCAGTACAGTGTCCCACTTATCAGGCAAAGCCTCTATGAAATCGAGAGCGAAGGCCCGGCGAGCCGCGTCTTTTATTTCGGTTTCCGTAGCGTCGCTTCTACCAATGCGGATGTTTTCCTTCACTGACATATTGAACAGATAAACATCCTGAGGCACATAGGCGATCATATCCCTGAGGTACTCCTGGGGAAACTCGAGCAGATCATGTCCGTCGATCCTTACCGAGCCTTCGGCAGGGTCCCATAGCCTGAGTAGCAGATAAGTGCAGGTTGACTTTCCCGCACCCGACGGTCCGACCAGCGCAACCGTCTCACCCGGTGATACCTTCAGGTTCACACCTTTCAGTACCTCGGGTAGTTCAGCGCCATACCTGAACCGTACGTCTTCGAAGCAGACCTCTGGAGTGATAGGCCCTTCGGGAGGGGCAGAAACCCGATCGACGACTGAAGGCTGAGTGTTCATGATGCCAAATACCCGATCGGTTGCTGCCGCAGTCTGGCTGAGCTGTCTAGCGATGTTCAGCAAGTGCATAACAGGCGAGAATGCCATTGCAGTAAGGACTGCTGCCACAGGGTACAGTGCAACGTCCATGTAGCCCATGATAGAGAGCCAACCTCCCAGTGCTACGGTGACAACCATCCCTCCCGCCAGCAGCGCATCGCCTGCCCCGCGTTCCATGCCGCTGCGGCTCTCATAGGCTACATAAGTGTCAGAGTACTTTTGCTGACTGGCATCGAGACGGTTCATCGACAGTTTTACGGCTCCGAAAGCCACAACTTCCCGCATTCCCTGGATGTAGTCTATAACATCCGCACTCATTGTCCCTGCTGATTCCCTATGGGCTTTACCCTGAGCTTCAGCCCGGCGAGCGAACCAGTCTGGAACCGTTATCGCGGCTATTAAAAACGGGGCAAGTGCTATCATCAGGCTCCAATGGATAAGCCCGAGGAAGATTAATGCCAG
Source organism: Methanosarcina spelaei (assembly GCF_002287235.1). Classification (GTDB taxonomy): domain Archaea; phylum Halobacteriota; class Methanosarcinia; order Methanosarcinales; family Methanosarcinaceae; genus Methanosarcina; species Methanosarcina spelaei. The sequence continues at coordinate 35,314 of NZ_LMVP01000013.1, read as the reverse complement.
AGGCGTCACTACGATCGCCTGTAAAAACTCGGGAAGTGTGTGAGCAATGTATAGCTCCAGAAGGTTGACGTCAGAGAGGGCAGACCGGGCAAGGTTGCCGGAACGTTGCTTGATCACGTATGCAGGGGCAAGCTCGTCCAGTTTTTGATATAATGCCTTGCGAATCTCAGCCAGTGACCGAAATGCGATAACATGAGCCCAGTAAGTATTGAGGTTGGATAAACCGAATTGAGTAACAGTAAACAGGAGCAATAGCCCGATTGTTGGCCACAGGTCGATAACGGAGACTCCGGTGATTACCGACCCTACAAGATAAGCTCCTGTGATTGCCGACAGGATACCAAGCACCTGAATCACAATGCTGGCAATTTTCACTTTCCAGAGGTCCATATGATAGCTGGTCAACAGCCGGTCAATGACCCTCACTTTTCGAAATACTTGCCCTACAGGCAGATCAAAGTGCGTACTATGTTCATGGCTCATATGCATGCCTCCTCAGCCCTGACCAGAGCACTGTAATTTCCTTTATAGCCTACCAGTTCCGAATGCGTACCCGCTTCAGCCAGACGGCCTTTTTCCAGCACATAGATTCGGTCGGCGTCTCTAGCTGCCAGAAGGCGGTGCGAGATGATCAGGGTAGTCCTGTTACGGGCTAACCCGGCTATTGTTTTGCGAATCAACGCTTCATTAGCAACATCTACGCTGGATGTTGCCTCGTCCAGAATGAGGATGGGGGCGTCTTTCAGGAAAGCCCGAGCTATGGCAATGCGCTGCCGTTCTCCTCCGGATAACCGTACTCCCCTTTCTCCTATCAGGGTATCGTAGCCTTGCGGGAGGGCTGTTATGAATTTGTGCGCTGCAGCGGCCCGAGCAGCCTGCTCAAGTTCTTCCTGTGAGGCCGTCGGCTTTGCCATCAACAGATTCTCACGTACAGTACCGTGGAACAGGAACATGTCCTGGGACACAATCGAGTACATAGCATGTAATTCATCTGCCGGGATAAACCGTACATCTTCGCCGCCTAGTCGGACAAAACCAGCCTGAGGATCGAAAAATCTCATCAGGAGGGCAGTTACTGTCGTTTTACCGCTTCCGGAACGGCCTACCAGTGCTACTTTCTCACCAGGACTGACCGAAAAGGAAAGGTTGTCTATGGCAGGAGCGTCAGTTTTTCGGTATCTGAAAGTGACACCTTCAAAGGCAAAGGAGGGAGGAAAGGAGGTTGTGGGAGTCCTGGTTGACGCCACAGCGAGCGGAACTGCTTCCAGTATATCCAGTACGCCTTCGGCTGCTCCCATTCCGGTAAAGGAGAAATGTATAATCTGGCTTAAGTCAGTAACCGGACGGAGTGCTTCTCTCACCAGCAGCAGCACGAAAAGCAGGCCTTCTGCGGATATGGCACCTGCATCCATGCGGATGGCGCCTATAATGATAGCTACGGTACTGCAGATTGCAGTAACCAGCCCAGGAAGGATGCTCCACAGGATCTCATCCCGCAGAATACCGATTTCCGCATCGTACAGGTCATTTGTCCGCTGGTAGAGGATCTCACCCTGCTTCTGGCTGGCATTGAAAGACTTCAACGTAACAATGCCCTGGATATTATCCACGTACTCAGCGAACAGGCGAGGCATGGCGACAAACCAGATCCTTATTCCCTTTCCTACTCCCTTGTAGATGGCAATCGGCTGGATTAGCGCAGCAATCATCATAGCACCGATAACCAATCCGATAATTATGTCGACATGGAGCAGTATCGCCACAATCGAGACGCCGGCGACAATAGACACAATAACCTGGGGTAGGAAACGCCCGTAATAATTCTGCAGAGCTTCAGCTCCATCGACCAGCGTAGCCTGTATGACGCCGCTTTTCTGGGTAGAGACCCAACCCGGGCCAAGCTCGTACAACTTACGATACATTCGCCGCCGAAGAGACATGGCGATGCTGCTGGCAGTTTTGGCCGCGATACGATCGTTTTCCCGGATCATAGCCCATCGCAGGACTATGAGGAGCGCCACGGCGGCAAAGTACAGTTCGGAATTACGGAGCGATGCCCCAGCGAATACTCCGTTGAGTATGACTGCAATGAGCAGCCCCTGGACTATATAACTGAAAGAAATGAGAAGGCCAAGAATGATAACGCTCCGTAGCTTGCCGTACTCTCCGCGGCCGAGCTCAAGCACTCTGCGGTCGAACAGTTTCACTCTGTTCGACCCTGTTGTGATCGAGAGCCCACGCTTTGACTCAACTCGGGTATACTCGTTGACGACATCTGTTTTTTTTGACATATGATCTCTCTGTTAATAATTGCAATTTGGTATCAGTTGATAAAATTTTAGTTAGTTTTCGGGTTATTGCTTGCTTGAGAAAAGCCAATTCAACGAATTTTTTTAATACATTTGCTATAAAGAATATATAAATAACTTATTAATTAACATTAATAACAATATTTATAACATATTAATTTACTTTGAATGAGATTAGTAATTAAAAATAATATAAATATCATTGTTGTTAAGAAAGATAATATTCATTAGTCAAATAAGAATGTATAAATATCAGGTCAAATAATATTAAAAAGATATAATAATAAAAATTAATTAAAAATGTGGTATTTTTAATAAATATACCAGTCAAGAAAGGTTAAAACGCCGACGACTGTTCTAAAAATCGAAATATGCTAATTGGAAAAATACGGAATTTTTCTTATGATAGTATCTGAAAAATAGCAATTCCATAAAGATTATCATGAATTTAGCCAAAAAATGTTGTACATTAGAGGGACAGTAAAATGAGTTTAAACATCCGCATTAAAAATTATTGGGAAGGCGAGGCGCAAGGTTACAGTGAATTTATTGACAATGAACTAAACGGTTTTGAGAGAAAAGCATGGTCTGATCTGGTACTGGAATACGCTCCCTTAAAAGATTCTCTTGACATACTGGATATTGGTACCGGACCGGGATTTTTTCCAATTGTCCTGTCACAGGGTGGACATAATGTTACTGGTATAGACTTAACAGAAAATATGGTCGAGTTTGCACGGCTTAACCTTGCACGTGAAGGTGCCAGTGCAAAGTTGATGACTATGGACTGTCAGGACTTGAAATTCCCAGATAACAATTTTGATCTGTTAGTTTGCCGTAATCTCACGTGGACACTTGACGACCCCGCCAGAGCATATCAAGAATGGCATCGCGTCCTAAGACCTGGGGGTAGGGTTCTTGTCTTCGACGCTTGCTGGTATCTGCACCTGTTTGATGAAAATATGAAAATAGCCTATGAGAAAAAGGAAAAAGAGATCCTTACGAAATACGGGTACCCGGTGCACCGGCACAAGGACCAGGCCGAAGGCGAAGCACTTAGCAGGAAGCTTTTTATGAGTGATAAAGTCAGGCCGCAGTGGGATCTGGATATAATGCTTAAAATCGGGTTTTCAAAAGTATTTGCGGATGTTTCAGTGGGTGAACGGATACTTAATGAACAGCAGCAAGATATAAACAGTATGCATCCTCCGTTTTTGGTGGGAGGGGAAAAATAGAAGGGACATACTAAGTGTTGCGAGTTGTGGCAAAATATTTACGGCTTTTACGATCCCTTCACGGATTCTAAAAAAGATATAGAAGACGAAAACAATTGGTCTTTTGCCACAGCGTGCTGTTTTTAAAAAATGTTTGGTTACATAAGTTGCCACCTTTGACGCACTAATAAAGCAGCCCGGCTTTTACAGGATCTTTAGTGGGTCACAACTACAAAAATAGACATCAGTTTAAACGATGAGTAACATTACAGGCTACAGGAAGTGGAGTAATGCTTAAAGACATAGGTGAACGGCTATTCACACTGATTCCTGTACTGCTGGCTGTTTCATTAATAACTTTCGTCCTTGGCAGTATGTCTTCCGGCGACACGGCACGTACGCTAGCTGAAAAGAAATATGACAGGCCAACGTATGAGCAGATTGAGAAAATACGGACCGAAATGGGATTTGACCGGCCGGTGCTGGTCCGGTACGTAAGCTGGCTTGAAGATGCTCTGAGGGGTAATCTGGGCTTTTCTTATTCAAATGACAAACCGGTAGTTGACGAGATCGTTCAGTATTTTCCTAAAACATTACAGTTATCACTTCTAGCACTATTGTTTTTAATTATAATTTCATTTACTCTCGGAATTTCATCAGCTGTGTTTTCCGGCTCGTTGATTGACAAAATTTCCAGAATATACTGTTTTTGGAGTGTGTCAATGCCCGAGTTCTGGTTTGGACTCATTCTGCTGTATATTTTCGGTGCTCGCCTTGGACTGATATCAGTGCTTGGTGGAAATTCAATGAAATTTCCAATAATACCTGCTCTTACAATGTCTTTATGCAGTGGTGGGATTTATGTCAGACTAATTCGTACAAATATGGAGGAAGTGCTGAACAAAGGATATATCCGTGCAGCCAGAGCAAAAGGCGTTAGTGAATATAAAATTATAACAAAACATGCTCTAAAAAACGCAATGCTTCCCGTAATCAACAAGCTTGGAATAGGATTCGGCTCTTTGTTAGCCGGATCTGCTATTATCGAATCAATATTTTCATGGAACGGGCTTGGAAATCTGGCGCTCGAATCTGTTAAACTCAAAGACTATCCTGTAGTCCAGGGATATGTACTATTTATGGCTGTTTTGATGGTGTTAATTAACCTGACTGTAGATATCATATGCGGCATCATTGATCCGCGTCTTAAAAACGTATGAGAGGGAATATGATGCAGGTCAAAATTCAAGCAGTAAAAAGATCGAATGCACGGTTTTGTTCATCCCATGGCATTATAAATCGTATACTTACGCAAAAAGCAGCAGTTTTCGGTTTTGTAATAGTTGCTTTGATTATCATTATTGCCATAACTGCATCTGTAATCGCGCCAAATGACCCGCTTAAGGTAAATATGTCAATGCGTCTAAAGGGCCTAAGCTCGTTATATTGGCTTGGCACCGACAATCTGGGGCGATGCATTGCATCCCGCCTGATTTGGGGTGCCCGGATGTCACTAATATACAGCATGTGCGTGCTGGGCCTTATGATGGCAATTGGCATTCCGATAGGGCTCCTTTCCGGGTATGCAGGCGGTCGCATAGATACATTTATTATGCGGATTATTGACATATTTTTATCACTTCCTACTTTTCTGATGGCATTAGCTATCTCAGGTATGCTGGAACCCAGTGTGAAAAATATGATTATAGCCATGGCCAGCGTTTGGTGGGCACCTTATGCAAGAATAATACGCGGTATGGCAATGCAAACAAAACAGCAGGACTTTATGCTTGCAGCAAAAGCAGCCGCCTGTACTCACACCCAAATTATTTTTCGTCACATCCTTCGCAATATCGCACCGCCAATTATTGTAATGGCCACACTTGAAATCGGTTCGATTATACTGGCTATCGCGTCGTTTTCTTTTATAGGGTTAGGTGCACAGCCGCCTACGCCCGAGTGGGGCATTATGCTTAGCGACAGTAAAGAATTTATGCAGACACAGCCGCAGCTGATGGTTTATCCGGGAATTGCAATTATTGTTACAGTCATGGCATTTAATCTTCTGGGAGAAGGACTGAAAAATGCAATACAAAACTAACCAGGGAGTTCAGAGTGAAAACAAGGCACTAGAAATCCGAAGCCTTTCTCTTGACTACATTATGCCTGATCAAAGTATCCACGCTGTGGTAGATTTGAACCTTGTTGCAAGAACAGGAAAAATCACCGCACTTGTTGGGGAAAGCGGTAGTGGAAAATCCACTGTCGCACTTGCTGTAATGGGCATTCAGGACAAAAATGCTGTAATACCAGGTGGTGAGATTTACCTGGCAGGGACGGATATACTCTCGATGCCAAAAAAAGGTCTGAGGTCTTATATATCGAACCATGCAGGCATTATTTTTCAGGACCCGATTGATTCGCTGAACCCGTTATTAACTGTTGGAGAACAGTTGGTGGAGGCAGTCCTTATACATGAAAAAATAACAAAAAAACAAGCTTTCACCATTGCGCTTAATCAACTTCTGGCTGTCAGCCTTCCACAACCTGAGGAATTGATGAAAAAGTACCCTTTTATGTTGAGCGGAGGAATGTGTCAGCGCGTTATGATTGCTATTGCCAGCGTTTTCCGTCCAGCGCTTCTCATTGCAGATGAACCAACGACTGCTCTTGATGTAACTGTTCAGGCTCAAATCCTGCATCAATTGGATTCTATGCGGAAGAGGGAAGGAACTGCAATTCTGCTTATTACGCATGATTTGGGAGTAGTCGCGGAAATAGCAGACGATGTATGTGTCATGAAAGACGGATATATCGTAGAAAGCGGCACGGTAGAAGACATATTTTCTAATCCGCAACATAGGTATACATGCCAATTACTGGCAGCTGCACTCTGAGAGGTTTGGCCATGGAAGTGTTGGCAGAAACCCTGAACATACGAAAAACCTACGAAAAACAAAATTTGTTTACAAAAAAGAGAGAGCAAGTTTCTGCCGTAAACGGTGTGTCTCTTAAAATTCGGAAGGGATGTTCAGTAGGGCTTATAGGGGAGAGCGGAAGCGGAAAAAGCACGCTTGGCAGAATGATGGTCGGACTGGAAACTCCTACAGAAGGACAGGCATTGTTCCGAGGACAGTCAATATCATATATTTCCCTTAGAAAAATGCGCCCACTGAGACGTAATATTCAGATGATCTTTCAAAATAGCAGCAGTATTTTCGATACATCCTATACCGTGGGAGAAAGTATTGCTGAGGTGATTAAAAACAGCGAGAAAGTATCAAAAAAAGAATGCTTGGAAAAAGTTGAGACAATATTGGAACAGGTCGGTCTGGATGCCTTATACGCTCAGCGGTATCCAAAGGAGTTGAGCGGAGGACAACGCCAGCGTGCCAATATTGCACGTGCGCTTGTTCTTCACCCTGAGTTTGTTGTTTGTGACGAGCCCGTTTCCAGCCTTGATTATTCATTGCGAAAACAAATTCTGACTTTACTTAATGATTTACGAAATAAATTTGGTTTAACCTACTTGTTTATCACTCACGACCTCAACTGTGTGCCTTATGTCTGCGATATTATGGCCATTATGTATGCGGGTAAGATAGTGGAGCAAATCGATTTAAAGAAAAACTCGATGCAGAATGCACTTCACCCGTATACCAGCCTGCTGTTTTCATGTATACCGGCAAAGATGCCTGCAGAACGGAAAAAATGTACAATGGAGAGCATAATTGATACGACAGTTATACCTGATTCAAAATACTGCTGTCGGTTCTTTCCACGCTGTCCTTGCTGTACGGAACGTTGCACCAATGAAGAGCCGTTGCTAAAAGAAGTTGCAAGCGGTCATTTTGTAGCATGTCATATCGTATAAGCCATTATAGAAAGGGAGAATGAAAAATGAAGAAAAAGTATATCTGGGCAGTTATTGCGTCAGCACTATCACTGGTGCTGTTGATGAGTGGATGCATTTCAAGTCAAGTGTCAAACGATACCCAGAACGGAACTTCTGGTTCTTCAGCTACTACAGCTATGGGCGATAGCAATCGGTCCGATTCAGTTACAATTATGATCTCAGGCAAACTGAATCCCGAAGACGCCAGCCCGATAGAGTCCAGCACGGAAATGTGCCTTTATGAAATGGTGTACGAACCGCTGGTCAAGTACGGAAAAGACGGCGTGATTGAGCCTGGACTTGCTGAGAAATGGGAAATCAGCGATAACGGAACGCAATATACTTTCTATTTACGTAAAGATATCAAATTTTCAGATGGTACCAACTTTAACGCGGACAGCGTGGTAAGCAGTGCAAAACACTGGGACCCCACGAAGTTTTCCACGCCGCTTACAAATGTGGAGAAAGTAGACGACTATACAGTCAGGCTGACATTTAAAGAAAACTGCTATCCCGTATTAACCGAACTGACTTACCCACGGCCTTTCCGCATTGCTTCTGATAATTCATTTGATACGAAAGGCAACTTTGCAAAAATGATTGGCACAGGTGAGTGGATGGTGAAGAGCTATGTCCCTGAGGAAGAGGTAGTCATGGTGCCCAACCCGTATTATTACGGAACAAAACCGAATATTGAAAAGATAACTATCAGAAAAGTTACTGACGGCGAATCAAGAATTATGGCGCTTCAGAGCGGAGAAGCTGACCTTTCTCTTGCCGATCTGCCTTCCGAAAGCAAATCAATCGTTGAATCATCAAAAAATCTTGACGTTAAAAATGCTAAAGGTACAATGGGATTTTTCCTTATGCTAAATCAGGAAAATACAGTACTGCAGGAGGAAAATGTCCGTCTTGCGTTAAATTATGCAATAGACAAAGACAGCATTGTGAAAAATATATTCGGAGGCGACGCTGTTGCTGCAAAGGGAATTTTACCTGACACGGTACCGTATGTCACTGATGAAAACAGTAAGGGCTACTCTTATAACCCGGAAAAAGCAAAAGAACTGCTAGCCAAATCAGGATATACGGATAGTGATGGGGATGGTATCGTTGATAAGAACGGTGTGCCTCTGTCCCTCAAGCTTGTTTTCCAGTCTGAGGAATATGCAAGCTGGAAATCCATGTGTGAGTACCTGCAGGCGGCTGGCAAAGAGGTCGGAATTGATATTCAGCTTGAACAACTGGACACTTCGGCTTACTATGACGCGATCTGGAAAAACCGTGATTTCGACATGATTATTTACCGCACATATGAAGATTCATGGAATCCTCACGGATTTTTGCGCTCCATGTTTTATCAGGCCGAAGGTAGCACGTCCGTGTGCTGGTATGACCCGCAGTTAAATACATACCTTGACGAGGTCATTAAGACGCAGGACGAGGCAATGCGTCAGGCAAAATATGACCAGATATTTAAGCTGATCAATGACAAAGCACTTGTTGTTCCTCTGTGCTATCCCGATAAACAATATGCGTATAATGCCCGCTTGCAAAACGTGACAGTTGCACCGACAACCTATGAAGGCATAGAGTGGCAGTTGATCACCATAGCAAAGTAAGAGGTAAAAAAGAGGTAAAAGCATGTCGGGAACTGTATTTGAACATATTGAAAAAGCCTGGTCTGCCGATGCCGGAGGATATGACCAGGCAATTCAAAAACAGCTAAGCAATAAAAAAGACGTGAAGCATTGGCAAGACGAACTTCGTCTGGTGTTTGGTGAAAAACCATTGCATGTACTTGATGTCGGGTGCGGACCGGGATTTTTTACAATCATGCTTGCCAGGCTAAAACATAATGTGACATCTGTCGATGGTGCTGAGGGAATGGTAAAGCGTGCCAGAATCAATATCAAAAAAGAGGCGGCAAATACAAAAATATATAAAAGTGACGCCGTGCTTTTGGATAAGGAGAAGGAAGGCAGCCTTGATGCCATAGTATCACGTGATGTTGTTTGGACACTCTATGACCCTGAGAAAGCTTTCATCAGGTGGAAAAATCTGCTGAAAACAGGTGGTAAAATCGTCATTTATGACGGCGATTACAGGCGGGATCGGTCGTCTTTGCGTTATCATGTACTGAAATTGAGCTCAGGTCTGATTACTCTCTTAATGGAGGGGAAACCTCGAAAAAAACAACAGCATAGTTCCGTAGGTAACGGATTTGAGCAACTGCCGATGATTCGGCACAGGCGACCGCAATATGATCAAGAACTATTGCTGAAAGCAGGTTTTTCAAAAGTAGAGGTGACAAAGGACTGTTTCCGCAACAGTCCGTTACGTCTTGAGTTCTGGAGATATGGGTATCAAGGAAAAAAGTTCCGTGTAATTGCTTACAGGTAAGTGAGATAACAACTGCGGGAGTACAGGCTCTAATTATGAGAATAAAGACATAATTATGAGAATACAGGCTCTAATCATAGAAATACAGGCTCTAATTACAGGAATAAAGACATAATTACGGGAAGAAATGTTATAATTACGGGAATAAAGACATAATTACAAGAATAAAAGCTCAGATCATATAACTTTAGATAAAAAACTAAGTGTAAGTTTCATAATCCATAGAAATTACGCGCTTGAGAACCAAAATCAATTACAGTAAAGAATATGGATTAAAGTTATGTTTTATAAGGTTAATGATCTGATGCTATTGATTTTTCAGTTCAATTGTGTTAATCCGGTGATTTCACTATTTTTCTTTTCACCGGATTTTACATTTCGATCTCCATCTTTAGTTTTTTTCATTAAATTTCGTTGACTCAGGAATTATTGCCCTTTGAGTGATCATTCTTTTTACAAATACCTAAAAAACTCTCGTTTTTTGTTATTATTTCAATCACAACAAGATGTAGTCTGAAGCAGATTCCAATTAATGCAAAACTCAGACTGGAATGAGATTTTTTAGACTATATAAAAAAGATATTTGTAAAAAAATTTGAAATTTGTATTATTTAAAAATAAAACCGAAAGCCTTCAGGGCTCTTCAGGAATTATAATCCATGCAATTATGTACGCAACTAAACCGCTTCCCGCACCCACTATAGAAATGAGCAACCATAAAAGTCGTACAAGCGTAGGATCAACTTTAAAATATTCACCTATCCCACCACATACCCCTGCAATAATCCTGTTCTTCTTTGACCTATATAATTTATTCATTTGACCACCCCTAAATTCAAAATGCTTAACATACTACTATTTATCACGCTACTATATTTATATTCGATTTCTAAGTATAGCTTTTCATCCCTTTAAAAGGATTGCAATTAATAAACTGCTGATATCCGATTTATAAGTAACTCGTGGTTAATAAGTAACCGTGGATTGATAAGTTCGTTGATCAGAATTTTATCCGAAATTTCCATATGTTAATTTTATCTGGGATTTCCTTGTGTTTGCAGGTAGAAGTTAACTCTTAAAGTTGGTTTTTTACGGCAGTCCCTTTTCTTACAGGCCTGCCAGAAATCCGGGTTCTCAGATCATGGCCCATTCACTGGTTATGTTTTCAGGCACCATGTCCTCTCCAGATGCCTGCACGTATACCCTGAATTTTCCCCCTGCAGGAAAAGTAAGGCCTTTTGCAGTGTAATTAAAAGCTTCTTCAGGCTCAATAGTAATAGAAGAACTCTCAATTTCATCCCATAAAGAAAGCTTATCTTCAGCCTGAAGGGCAACATAAACGGTTGTGTTTTCAGCTCTCTTCGAACCCAGGTTTCTTACTGTTACATTAACATCAACAACCCCTTCTCTTTTTGAGAATGCACACTGGGCTTTGAAATCAAGCTTAATCATGGGCCTTCTGTAGACCGGGACAACATGTACAGGCTGGTTTGCATAAACCTCCGGGATTTCACCTATCTGCCAATCACTCCCTGTAGTCTCCAAATAATAGTAATTACTGCCTTCGTACTCGAAACTCCTTCCCTGCTGCCCAGTATTAGATTTTATCCCGAGAGCCATATGTTCAGGGAGCTCTAAAAGGACAGCATCGTAACCCATCTCCTGAAGAATTGCCACGGAGAGAATTGAGGTATCTTCACAGTCTCCACCATTCTCATAAAGAGTTTCATAAGGAAAACGAGGATATTGGTCGTAACCCGAACTTTCAAGATCCGAGGTATAATTCAGCGATTGGACAAAAGAAATGCAGAGTCCTGGAATTTCACACTTTTCAAGTCCGTGAGCTTTGGAGAGAGAAGATAAAGCCTCTGCAATGTCCTTAATTAACCGATCATCATATGGATCTGAAGCAAACAGGTCGTAGTCCCTGTTTCGAGACCTTGATTTATATTTTTCATACAGTTCATTGTCAAGAGGCAGAGTAAGCTGCCAGTTGTAGCCTTCGTAGTCCCAGGAGTAAGTTCGGGAAAACGTTCCGGGAGTTACTGACTCCTCAGTTATCGAGGCACTGTAAGGCTCGGAATTTACAATATCTATTCCTATCAGATTCTCCCCAGCATCGCCTATATAGGAATCTATGGAAGTTTCAGAGTCGGACCAGGTTGAGATAAACTCGGCCAGATAAATGAGTAAACAGAAATAAAACAAAGCGGTTAAGCTTTTCATAAATTATTCCCACCTAGAATTTCATAGATTACGAGTTCATTTCCAGAGGTCTTCCCTCAGGTGGGATTCTGTAGAGTCTACTTCCATCAGTCCTTCTGGATAGGGCTCAAAAAAGGTCTGATTCATAAGGTACTGGTCCTCAAAGCGTATAGCCCATGACCTGATGATATTAATTGTAGGGCAAAGAGAGGCTTTTCCGTTCCTGTACTTCTGGATCCAGTCAAAAAATAATGTTTTTTCCTTGCTTGAGAGCTTCTCTGAAAAATGTCCGAAGGCATGCATGAGTACATTAATAATTGAAGTGTACCTAGGAGGCCTGGAGAGGATGCTGTAAAGATGCTTCTCGTACTCAGAGATCAGTTCATTAAAGTTTTTTCTTTCTTTATTTGCAACAATAGCTCCCAGTTTCTTGAGCTCCTCCTGGCCATATACCATGAGCAGATACTTATTTTCGGAATGGAACGTGACAAGGTCTTTCATGCTGCCTTCTGATTTTACTTTTCGGAAAGCGGCAAGCATAAAGATTCTGGTCATGAAATGTTCTCTTATACGAGCATTCCTTAGCCTTCCTTCATCCTCAACAGGAAGATATGAAAACTCTTTCAGGACTGCCCTCCCGAAATACCCTGAAGTTTTCCCAATTACCGCTGACTTGAGCGATGTGGTCGGATAAACTTTTACGTCCTTAATGCCGCAGGAAGGAGACCTGTATTTAAGAATAAAACCATCAATCTCTCCTGTGAAACCGAGAAAATCAGTGCAAAATGCCTTCATAGCCTCAGTTATATTCCTGCCACTTGCAGGCTGAATAAGCTGCTCTTCCCCGTTCTCGAGAACAATTCTTACTGTATCTCTTGGAACACCGAGCCCTATCTCCACCTCCGGGCAGACAGGCAGGAAATCAACATACTCCATGAGGTTCGCCACTATCGAACTGTTTATAATATTCCCGTTGTATCGACAGTGATCAAACCCAAGGCACCTACTAACCACAACCTTTGGCCGAACAAACTCCCTCATTTAACCCCCATATAACAAAGGATTACCAGCATAAATTATTTTCTAAAATAGAGGATTAAAACACTTCTTTTTTAAAAATAAAACGTTAGTGTGTGAGGATCTTTCAAAAAAAGACATTAAAACACATAATTTAAAAAAATAAAAAGTTTTGATGGAAAAATGATCCAAAAACAAGCACTGTGCATTTATTTTAAAAGAAATAACAGCCAAAAGATAATAAAATTTTAAAGAGAATCTTCCTAACAAAATAAACTTATTTTCCTTCCTCGTAACAGATATATAACAATGAAAATAACTATAAGATAATTTTGGGGACGGTTGAGGGAAGAAAAGGCTTTTAATGTTAAAGCCTTCGAACTCGTATAAGGGGAAAGCCTTCTAAATTGAAAGAGGGCCTTCTAAATTGAAAGAGGAAAGCCTTCTAAATTGAACTCAATTTTCGATCCCGAAAGGAAACTGTATGAGCTCAAAAATAGGTGAAAATATGGTAGAAGTTGAGTATGAACAGATACGTATGCCTCTTATCGGAGATGATGCACCATCATTTACAGCAGTGACAACTCAGGGACAAATCAATTTCCCCGAGGATTACAAAGGTAAGTGGGTTATTCTTTTCAGTCATCCTGCAGATTTCACACCAGTATGTACTACCGAATTCATGACTTTTGCCAGTATGCAGGAAGAATTCAGAGAGATGAACACTGAGCTTATAGGGCTTTCTATAGACAGTGTGTTCTCCCATATTGCCTGGCTTAAGAGAATAGAAGAGAAAATCGAATATAAAGGAATGAAAAATCTCGAGATCAAATTTCCGGTGATCGAAGACCTGAAGATGGAAGTCGCAAAAAAATATGGTATGATCCAGCCAAAAACCTCAACAACACAGGCTGTAAGAGCCGTATTTATTATTGATCCTGAGGCAAAAATAAGAACAATACTCTACTATCCGCAGTCAACAGGAAGGAATATGCAGGAGATCAAAAGGATTGTGACCGCCCTGCAGAAAAATACGGCCGAAAAAGTCGCAACTCCGGCTAACTGGCAACCTGGAGACGATGTTATTATTCCAGCTCCCAATTCGATGGAAGCAGTAAAAGAAAGAATTGGTAAACCAGAAGAGAACATGTACTGTCTTGACTGGTTTTTGTGCTTTAAAAAAGATAGTAAAAAGTAACCAGTAAAATGTAACTAGTAAAAAATAGAAAAATGAAGAAAATAAATTTATTTCTTCCCAAGCTCTTTTGAGCGTTCGGTTGCCCTTATAACTGCATTCATAAATGCAGCTCTGACTCCGGCCTCTTCAAGGGCATGAACACCCTGAATGGTAGTCCCGGCAGGAGAAGTAACCATATCTTTGAGTTCTCCGGGATGCATGCCTGTCTCAAGCATCATTTTTGCAGCTCCAAGTACAGTTTGGGCTGAGAGAGTGAGGGCACTTTTTCTATCCATTCCTTCAAGGACAGCCCCATCGGCCATTGCCTCAATCACTGGAAAGATAAATGCCGGCCCGCTGCCTGAAAGACCTGTAACGACATCCATCAGGGATTCAGGCTCCTGAACTGCGGTACCTACCGCAGAAAAAATTTCAAGAGCAGTTTTCATGTCTTCGGAGGTAGCATATTTACCTGGTGCAATGCCTGAAGCAGCTTCGGAAACTGTGGCTGCAATGTTTGGCATTACACGTATTACTCTTGTGCCAGCAGGAAGTGCATTTTCGTAAGTAGCAAGAGGCACACCGGCTGCAATTGAGATTATAAGTTTATCTGAAGTTATGTAAGCTTTAAGATTTTCAAGTACCGAACCCAGAGTCTGGGGCTTCACTGCCAGGATAAGAATATCGGATGCCTTGACGATAACAGAATTGTCAGTAGATATATTTATGCCAAGCTTTGCTTTCAGATCGTTCAAGAAAGGCTCGTATACATCGCTTGCACCAAGATTTTCAGGTTTTACAATTTCGGCCTTTATAATTCCCTGCATGAGAGCAGAGCCCATTTTTCCTGCTCCGATAAATCCTATCTTTCGGTTATAATCTACCATATAATTTCTCCTATTTCCAAAATAAATGCAAATATAGAGGCAATTGCCTCAAAACGTGTTTTTAAGTAATATTGAGTAGTTAAAAAGGACTTTATAATCCAAATAAGTTTGTAAGAAATTAATAGATTGATAAAATTTGCAAACTACAAGAAATTAATTGGATTCTTCATAAATTCCGAAAAATCCGGTTTAGTTCTTCGAACACGCTGGAGATTTAATTCAGTTTTCCAGTATGCCAACGTTTTCTTTTTTTATTACATTGTTGTAGTTGCTATAGCCCAAAATACCCTCAATTTCGTCGGTGTGGGCTCCTTTTATCTTCATAAGTTCTTCAGAAGTATAGTCTGTGATTCCTTTCGCAAAGACCCTGCCTTCACACTCTAATCTAACCACATCTCCCCTATCAAAACTTCCCTCAACCTCTACAACTCCTGCAGGAAGAAGGCTGTTTTTTCCGAGGACTGCAGCTTTTGCCCCTGCGTCTACACGGATAGTGCCCGAAGCCCTTGCAAGAAGGATCCAGCGAGCACGGTTCTTCTGGATATGCCTTTCAGCCAGGAATAGGGTACCAATCTTTTCTCCGGACAAAACTTTCAGAAGCACGTTCTCAATCTCGCTATTTGCAATCAAGACGTAACAACCTGCCATACTACAGATCTTTGCAGCTTTTATTTTGGTCCTCATTCCCCCTACACCCTTGAAGCTTGTTGGGTCACCCCCATAGCTTTCAATTTCAGGTGTGATTTTTTCCACGAGATAGATGAGTCTGGCATCGTCGTGCATCTTTGGGTTTTTGTCAAAGAGACCATCGATATCCGAAAGAATAACCAGGAGATCAGCATCGATTTTGCTTGCAACCATTGCAGAAAGCTTGTCATTGTCTCCGAAGATTGCTTCAATCTCGTTTGTACAGGTGCAGTCATTTTCGTTTATTATGGGAACTACCCCATATTCCAGAAGGGTAGAAATACTGTTTCTGAGGTTAAGGTAGGATATCCGGTCAGAGTAAAAGTCATAAGTAAGAAGGATCTGAGCAACTTTTATCCCATGTTTCGAAAAAGCTTCGCTCCAGTACTGCATAAGGATACTCTGTCCAACTGCTGCCGCTGCTTGTCTGATAGGAATTTCACGAGGTTTTGGGGCAATGCCCAGTTCATAGAGTCCTACGCCTATTGCTCCCGAACTTACCACAATTACCTCTTTTCCGCGCCTTCGAAGCTCGGAGACCTGGGCTGCGATACTTTCCATAAAAGCCGGATCAATACTGCAGTTTTCTTTTGTACTGTCACAATTCTGTTTTGTAATTGAGGAAGTACCTATCTTGATAACGATTTTATTAACATCATTGAGAAATTGATTTCTATCTGTCAATCACAAGGCCTCGTAAAATATTTTGAGAATGCAGCTGAAATAAGTAACAGCCACAATCCGGATTTCCATCGCTTGCACTCAATTTGCGCTGGTATTTCAATTCAGATATATAAACATATCATAATTCTTCGATATTCTTCGATATTCTTCAATATTTTTCAATATTCTTCAATATTCTTCAATAATCTTCGATAATCTTCGACAGGATTTCAATCTACATTTTCAAATTTAAGGTCAAGTTTTCTGTGTGTATAGGCTTTTGCGGTTTCTCCTGCATAATCTGCGACAACCTGCCCTTTCCCTAGCAAGATATATTTGTAGATCAGGAGGCCTTCCATGCCTACAGGCCCACGAGAATGGATTTTGTTTGTGCTGATTCCTACCTCAGCCCCTTTCCCATAACGATAGCCATCGGCAAAGCGGGTTGAAGCGTTTACCATAACACTCGAAGAATCAACAAGTCCTGTAAACTCTTTTCTTCTAGAAGCATTCTCAGTTATTATTCCATCGGTGTGATGAGAACCGAACATGTTTATATGGTCGATGGCTTCCTTTATGGTATCAACGAGTTTTATCGAAAGAACAAGATCGTTGTACTCAAGACTCCAGTCTTCGTCCGTAGCTCTTGAAAGAGGAGAAATTCCTCCTTTTTCAAGCAGAGCATAGCTGTCTTCATCACAGCGTAATTCAACCCCTGCGCCGAGGTATATTTCTGCCATTTTCGGCAGGAAAGTATCCGCAATTTTACGGTTTACCAGAAGGGTTTCAATGGCGTTGCATACTGCAGGATACTGTACTTTCGCATCGAAGCAAACCTTCCAGGCTGTATCGAGGTCCGCATATTCATCCACATAGATATGACAGATCCCGCTAGTATGTCCGAGTACCGGAATTTTCGTATTTTCCTGGATAAACTTAACAAACTCATTTGAGCCCCTTGGGATCAGGAGGTCTACATAGGTATCAAGACTCAAAAGGTCCATTATCTCTTCTCTTGTTTCCATAAGCTGGAAAGCCCCTACTGGCATGCCGGCGGTAGATTCTATGGCTTTTACAAGGATCTGAAAAATAGTGCGGTTTGACTCTCGCGCTTCACTCCCGCCTTTGAAGATGGTCGCGTTCCCGCTCTTAAGGCAAAGAGACATAACCTGAGGCACCACATCAGGCCGGGATTCAAAGATGACACCTATAAGGCCGATTGGACAGCTCACCTGGTAGAGAATGAGGTCTTTGTCCAGCTCAAGAGTAGAGAGGGTGTCTCCTACAGGATCTTTAAGTTTAACTACATCTCTGATTCCTGCAATCATTCCGTCAATTTTTGAGTCGCTTACTTTAAGCCTATCTACAAGAGCCTGAGTGAGCTTCCCTTTCTTTTTCAGTTCCACTGCAGATTCAAGATCTTTTGCGTTTGCATCCAGAATAGCTTTCCTTTCCTTGTCAAGGGCCTGAGCCATAGCCTCAAGCGCCTGGTTTTTTATTTCCGCACTTACACTGGAAAGCTCAATCGATGCCTTTTTTGCCTGTATTACTTTGGATTTAATATCTTCAGCCATATAATTACCTTCTAATATGACGACTTCTGTATGTCCCTAATTAAGAAGCTGGGCAGCCAAACCTGTTACTGTATCAGTAAATTTGCAGAAGATTCGGCATTACTCGATATCGGATAGAAATAAGATCTTACTATTAGATTATGTAATGATTTTATCATTGAATTACAGGTAACGGTCTAATTACTGAATTATAGGTAACGGTCTTATTACTAAATTACAGGTAACAGTTTCGTAATTGAATTACAAATGATAGAACTTACCGTTAAATCATTGAATAATAGTACTGAACTTAGATTGAATATCGAATAAACTGAAGGTCATTTCCTCTTTAGTATTGAGGATATATCCATAATTCTAAAGACGTATTAATTCTTCCGCTTCATATAGAAATAAATGCGGAAAAAACGAATATAGTTCTGTAATACCTTTTAATTTTTGTAATATCCTCTAAGTTCCGTAATACCTTTTAAATTCTGTAGTACCTTTTAATACCTTATTTATACACTGTTTCGGTATATGATATAGCGAAGTTCTAAATAAGAGATTTCATTTTACCGGCAATGTTGTATTTATAACGTTTTACTCACAGTGTTTTACTCACAGTGTTTTACTCACAGTGTTTTACTCACAATATTTTTTGCAGCATTATAAAGAGGTTTTTAACTCTGGACATTTTATCTGGTGACCTGGTCCCAGGAGCGCAACTTGCTAAGATATTTCTTATTATATTAACCTGAAGTAAGGTTTTAAAGTAAAGCTTTATCTTATTAAAATTTATTTTTTAAAGTTTATTTTTGATTCTACAAAATTGGGAATTAACTTTGAGTAGGTTGATATAATGGATAAAGTTACTCTAGTGTCACGAAAATTTAGTTATTGGTGATCTAATGAGTTAAAAATCATTGTGTACTGACAAGAAACTACCAAAATTATGCTCAATAACTAAATTACTTAGAGAGCCTATCCCAAAAGCCATTTAGTTCTTAATCATCAAGAATTTTCAGGATTGTTGTCATGATCAGAAACTTGAGTGATCATTCGAAATACAGGATTCAGAGAAGCAATTTTTAGTTTTGGGATCAGCTCAGATACTAGTTTTAACTTTGGAAAAGTTTTGAATGAACGATGCAGTCGCATGATGTTATTTATTTTGATACGTTTATAAAAATAGTTGATTTCGGGTTTATAGAAAGATATTATTTCAAAACGAATATATATAAGATGAATATAACTAGAATACGCGACTCTATAATTTGGAAGCGTATACTACATCTGAAAAAAGAAATTGCAAGGTACCCTTATAATTTTTGAAGATCTCTTATATAAGAGAGATGAATTTTACAGCCCAGGGACCAGACCATATATCGCGCCGTAAAAGTAACTAAAAGGTCATAAGAGGCCTAAAATATCCGAAAACTCGGCTGTTCAGCATATCTCATACACAAAGATTATTATAGGGGTAAATCCATATCGAAATGGGGATAACTTCAGTATATTGGTGGTGTGTAAAAATGAAATCATTTGCATTAGTCCGGGCAGACGATTCGGACAAAGTAAAAATAGCCTTACATGATCTAGAACGATACGGACATATTCAATTTTCAGCGACTCCAAAATGCATAGAGCCAAACTATGCTGATGAACTTCTTGTTAGTGTAATGGGCGTATCCCTCAAGTCAAAATGCAACTCTGCAGCACTGGTGGAATTAAATAATCACGCAGGAGCGGCAATTAGTAGGCTGAAAAAAATTCATCCTCCTGCTCATATAATTATCATCAGCCCAAGACACAAAATGTTTGAAGAGCTGGCTGGCAAGTTTCCAAAATATCCGGAATTTGACAGAACATTCAACCATCAGAAGAGTCCGCAGAGTATGGAGATAATTCAGGAGAAAGCAGAGTCTTCCAATCCCATGCATAAAGAATAAAACAACTCCGTCAATTGTTAATGTTAACTTAAGTCAGTGTTAACTCAAATATTTTGTATTCAACAATATTTATAACATTAACTTTAATATTAAACATTACTTTAATATTAATTTTTGAACTTGACTTTCAAATTTAATTTTTAAGATTTAGACTTATTGGAAATCCTGTGTTAAGCAGGAACCAGTTTTCAGTCTCAGCTTGGAAACATAAGTGTACAGACTTTCTATATCTTTAATTTCCTTCTGAGAGATGAATCGGAGTTTATTTCGGATCTCAAGATCAGGTTTCAAACCGAAACTCTGGAAGTATCCAGAAAGCTTTATAGCCAGAATGTCACCTCGTCTGTCCCAATCAGTTAGTATAACTACTTCACTACCAAGACACGCAATTTTCTCAGAGAAGTTAAAAAGAGATTGACGAGTTGCAAGTTCAAAATTGCCTTTAATTCCAAGCCTTTTCAGTGAGAGGACGTCTCTTTTTCCTTCAACAATGATAATTGCTCCCCTTACAGAATATTCAGAGAGTTCGGAGAGCAGCTCTTCAATCCTTTCAAGCCTTTTTCTGTAAATTTCAAGATCAGCCACGTTTTCTGCAACCTTATTATTAATTAAAACTTTAGAGAACCGCATTACTTATAAGTAGTTTACTTATAACAGTTTGCTTATCAGGAGAATAAAGAAGTTACTCTTAACGTTTAGTTATTTTTAAATACAGTTTTAAATTTCTGGTTTATTTCTTTAAACGCTCTCCAAAAACTGAAACTGCCTGTTGATATGAAACTCCATTTAACAATAAAGATTTCTTACTACTTGTTGCCCCGCTGTTTATAAGAATATCCGAACTACTAATTGCAAAGAGTTCAGCAAGGCATTCTACCAGCTGTTCGTTTGCCTTTCCTTTCTGGGCATTTTTGGTTAGTTTTACTTCAATTCGTTTGCGCCACTCATTATAACCGCTTGGAACCGAAATAGACCTGGAGCCTGGAGTAACCTCTATATCAACAATCACACTGGACCCCATATCTGATATCGCCTCTTCGAAAGACATATCTTTTACCTTTCTGGAGGATCATATAAATCAATGACGGATTGACCTTTTAAAGTAAAAAAATAATCGGAGACAGTGAAGAACATAAGCTTAGAATTTCAAGCAAATGAAGTTTCAAACAAGTAATATTAAAACAATTAATATTCAAATAAGTAATAATTCAAATAGGCAATAATACAAGTAGGTAATAATACAAGTAGGTAATAATACAAGTGGGTAATAATACAAGTAGGTAATAATTCAACAAATAATAACTCAACAAGTAACAATTCAAACTAGATATTGTTCAAGTAATTTCTGGAAAAAAGTTTTTAAAAGAATGGGAAAATAGTGCTGTAGCCCTGGCGCACTAACTCCGAAAGCTCATCCTCTGGTTTTCCGCAGTCACTTTCAGTTACCCTCGTGCAGGGCAGTATCACACTATCAATGTACCGCATTGGGGTTGTCTGTACACTCACAGTCAGGATTTTCCATTACCTCATGCAAGGACCTATACAATGCGACGAAGCCATATTATATACATAATAATATATAAAAATGTCGATGAACTGTTGATTTATTACATTGCAATATTAAGGAGATAGTTACATTGAAACTGATTTTTCTCAAGAAAATGATTTAGATTATAAGGGCAACATAAGAACATGAGAATGCAAAAATAACCTAAAAGAGTTCAGAGTTAACTGCTAACTGCGGAGATAAATATCATAAAAAAGATTCAAAAAAGAAAAGAGTAGTAAGTGACATTCCTAACAAAATTACATTCTCAAAAAGACTGTGTTCTGAGAAAATTGAATTTTGAAGAAGTTTACATTCTGTTTTATCCTGAAAAGATTATAATGTAAAAATATGAAGAAAAACTTATATATCATGTACATGTTTGCTCTTCCACAAATTGAGCATAGTGCTTAATGAGTAGCTGAGGTGCATATGTACGGCACTGAACAGATAATTCCAGGGACAATTATTGCAGGCCCCGAACTGGAACCCATTGAGGGGTACATCTGCGTGAAGAGAGGAATAATTACGGAAATTGGGGAGGAGCGTACACCCTCTAAAAATATAATTGCTCCCTGCTTTGTCAATGCGCATACTCACCTTGGAGACTCGGTATTCAAAGACCCTCCTCTGGGAAGGACTTCCGGGTTTCGGATTCAAAGAGACCTGGATTCTCTTGTAAAGCCTCCTGACGGGTTAAAACATAGAATATTAAGAGACACGCCGTACAAAACTCTGATCGAAGGCATGAGAAAGTCCTTGCTGGATATGATAGAAACCGGAACCTGTGCTTTTGCTGATTTCAGGGAAGGGGGTGTTGTAGGAGTTGCAGCCCTGAATAAAGCTCTTGAAGGACTCAAACTTCACTCCATGACACTGGGCAGACCTACAGAGCCTGAACTACCGACTCAGGTTGTACTGGCAGAAGTGAGAAGAATTCTTCTACACTCCACCGGACTTGGGATGAGTGGAGCAAATGACCTTGATTTCAAACTGTTGGAGAATATTGCTACCTGCACACGGCAGCATAAAAAGTTCTTTGCGATCCATGCCGGAGAAAAAGATACGAGCGATATAGAAAAATCATTGTCGCTTGAGCCTGATCTCTTGATTCATTTGACAAATGCTACAAGAAAAGATATTGAAGAGGTGGCTGATGCAAAGATTCCGGTTGTTGTCTGTCCCAGATCTAATCTAATTACAGGAGCCGGAATCGCACCTGTTGCCGAGATGCTGGAAGCTGGGATAAAAGTAGCTGCAGGAACGGATAATGTAATGTTAAATTCTGTAAATATGTTTGCTGAAATGGAATTTATGTCTAAGATTTTTTCCATTGATGATAGGCAAGTATTTAAAATTTGCACACTTAATGGTTCCTTTGTAATGGGATTTAATTCTACGGGCTCAATACAAAAGGGGAATAAAGCTAATCTCATGATCCTGAATGGAAATTCCAATAATCTTGCAGGGATAAAGAACCCCATAAGTGGAATTACAAGGCGAGCAAGACCCGATGACATACTATCAGTACTTCATTCATAAAGCAAATGGAGAATAAACATGATGAGCGAATTTTACCGGAATATAGTGATTGCAACAGATGGATCCGAGAACAGCCTTAGGGCTATTTCTTACGGTATTGAGATTGCAAAACTCAGCGGAGCTACGGTTCACGCTCTCTACGTAACAGATATAACTTCTTTTTCTTCAATGCCTATGGATGCGGGATTGGAAATAATGTATGACACCCTGAGAGAGGAGGGGAAGAAAGCAATATCCGTGGTAAAGGAACACGGAGATGCCTCAGGAGTTGAGGTAAGAGAAGTGATGTTGGAAGGTCACCCGAGTAATGAGATTATAAATTTCGCAGAAAATAACGATATTGATCTGATAGTTGTAGGCACCCTCGGCAAAAGCGGGCTCGATAGGTTTCTGCTGGGAAGTGTTGCAGAGAAAGTAGTAAGAGGCTCAAAAGTCCCGGTCCTGGTCGTCCGGAGTGAAAAACAAGATTAAGACTTTCTAGTCAACTGGAAGCCTTTTGAGAAAATAGATATCGGAGAAAGAAAACCAGGATTTAGCGTATACAAAGGTGTATATCACATGCCAAAAAGCATCTTCATTGAAGATATCATGGTAAGGGATGTAGCAAGTGCAACCCTTCCAGGTTCAAGGGACGAGGTTCTTAAAATTCTTAAGAACAAACACATTTCAGGAGTTCCAGTAATTAAAGACTCCAAAGTTGTGGGAGTTGTAACAAGGACAAACCTATTACAAAACCCTGAAGAAGAACAACTGGCTCTTCTTATGACACGGGATCCGATAACCATATCCTCCGGATCTGATCTGCAGACTGCAGCACGTTTACTTTTGGAACACCGCATAAGAAGGCTTCCGGTAGTAGATGACGGGAAACTTGTAGGGCTTGTTACCGTGGCAGATATTATAGGTACAATTGCAGACATGAACATTGATATCCCGATAAAGGACTATGTGGAAAAGAAAGTCGTTGCAATATACAATGAAACGCCTTTACCCGTTGTTGCCAGGATTATGGAACTGGCAGGTGTTAAGGCTGTACCTGTACTTGACTCAAGCCTGGAACTTGTAGGAATTATCTCGGACCGTGACGTTATTGCTGCAAGCATAATTGAAGACAGTGTAGAGATGTCAGATATGTCTGCAGGTCAGGACGACGATGCCTGGACCTGGGAATCGATGCGAGACACCATGAGCATTTACTACAGCGTCTCAAGGATTAAGGTTCCCAACCTGATCGGAAGCGATATCATGATAAGAGAGCCAATCACAGCCACATATATTACATCTGTCAGCGACTGTGCACGGAAAATGAAGCGGAACAGAATTGACCAGGTTCCGATTATTAATTCAAACCGGAAACTTCAGGGACTTTTGAGAGACCATGATCTTCTGAAGCCTCTGATAGAAATCGAATAAATTAAGATTAATCTCGCTTCTAAGAACCGTTAAATCTTTTAACGTAAGACGAAGAATAATAAAGCTATTTAAGAAAAATAAGGCTATTGATGCCTATTCAAAATTTTTACCAGTAAGGAGGCATTCTTTCTAGAGACGCCTCCGAAAACTACTTTTTTCAGGAGCTAGAAAAATGGACAGACCTTTTGTTTTTATTAATTCTGCTATGTCAGCCGACGGCAAACTCTCAACAAAAGAAAGAAAACAAGTCCGAATCTCAGGAAAACTTGATTTTGAAAGAGTCGACGAACTCCGAGCCCAAGTAGATGCAATTATGGTAGGAATAGGAACTGTCCTTTCGGATGATCCAAGTTTAACTGTAAAATCTCCAGAGAGACGGGCAGTCAGGAAAGCCGCCGGAAAAAACGAAAATCCAGTAAGGATTATTGTGGACAGTTCAGCAAGGACTCCGCTTGATGCCGACATTTTCAAAAAAGGGGAAGGACTCAGGATAATTGCCATTTCGACTTCTGCACCTGCTGAAAAGATAGAAAAACTGGAAGAAAAAGCTCTTGTTATCAAGGCAGGAACTGAGAAAGTCGACCTTCCGGAGCTTGTAAGAAGACTAAAGGAAATGGATATAAATACAATTATGGTCGAAGGAGGGGCAACCCTAAACTGGGGAATGCTTTCTGCAGGCCTTGTTGATGAAATTTACACCTTCATAGGAAATCTTATTATAGGTGGCGCTACATCTCCAACTTTCACTGACGGAGAAGGATTTTCAGAAGCCGAACTCCTGGGGCTTGAACTGTTTTCTGCTGAAACAATCGAAGAAGGGGTACTTCTTAAGTGGAAGGTCAAAGGAAAAACAAATCAGATTGTATCCTAATTTTTTGCCTTCGTAACTTTTTTAATTTTTACCTGATATTTATCTTTAATTTAAACATTGTTTCATCAATTTAAACTTTATTTCATCAAATAATGAAGAGGCTGCGTGGAATATGGTGAAATCTAAATTTCATCGTTTTTAGTATCAGCAACAGTGGTGGAAAAAAATCAATCACTGTCACTAAAACGGATAACAAGTTCGCAAACGTTATCGCCACAACTCCTTCTTCTGGTATATGTATGTTCAGAAAAAGGCAGTATACCTTCAATCAATCCTGCTTCATAATTATCGATGGATAAACAGGTTCTGGCATTCCATTTTTTTAAATGTCCCCCCCAAAGACATTTCCTGGCATGAATTATTATTTTGTCATTATCTTTCTGTACTATTTTACTTTTGATTCCAAAAATCCGGTGCATTGCCAGCAACACATATGCACATCCTTCCAGATCTCTTTTTAAATCCAGCATCTTCAGAATTTCGGTTGATTGCCCAAGACCAATATTATACATAATCTCATTTAAGTTGCTTACACCGCCTTTTCCATAGTTCTTCTGCATCATTTCCAGAGTGTCCACATATATCATCCCAATTCCACTGACGGACTTTTTCCATCTCAAAGAATATGGTATAAAATCCCATATAATCAGTCTCTTCAATAGGAAACTTTTAAAAGACATGCTACTCCTCTCAATTTGAAATCTGAATTTTCCGGAATGAATACTAAATAATTTTTGAGGCAGTCTGATTAGATCGTTTCAACCTGCGTTCAGCAGGTCAATATTATATTTTGATAATTGGTGATGGTTACTTTTTTGAAATCTTTATAATTTATTAAGGTTGAAAATGTAACATAACCCAGATCTCACATAATGCAGATCTCACGACATATAAGCAATGAACGCTTAAGCAATGAACACTTTCTTCAATAATAATTAGTTTATAGGGATAATGTGTTTTCCAGCAAAAGAGCTATCATTATCGTTTAAAATATCGGAAAGAATTGCCTCCAAAAGTAGATCTCAAATTCTCTTTTCACGTAAAATAGCTATTTGAATTTTTACTATTCCTAGCTTTTGTTTTTTACTTAGACTTTACTTAATTTTGGTTCACCGAAGCTAGATCTTCATTACTATACAGGATTTTTCCCTAACTGAAAATAGAAGATTAACTTCCAGTATTTAATCGGATTGCCAATCGGATTCTACCGCATTGTTAATCGGTATTTGGTTTAAGATTATATTTTTCGAACCCGCCCTTATAATATACGAAGACTTCAAGTTCACACTTGCCTTTAAGGAATTCCCGCATTCTGCGGTCATATATGCTTTGAACGTGTCTCAGGCCATTTTTTTGGAAGTGGGTTTCCACAGCTTCAAAAAACCCGATCATCTGTCTCAAATAAGCCTCTTCATAAGCCCTGGTCTCCCGCGCAATTGCTTCACACTCGGAATCCTCAAGTTCGGAATAATAGCTTCCATGCTCGTTTAAGCCGCTTATCTGGCGCCAATCCACCTTGCCTGAGTCGTCAGCTTCCCGATGGAGCATGTAAGGATAGACTCTGCAAATTGAAGGACGCCTGTCATAAATTTTGCAGCGCTTATTCTCAAGGAAAATACAGGAGCCGTCAGGCTTTGTTTTCAGTGCGTAGCCTGAAACATAAAACCTGCCCCTCTGGTCACAAAACTCGTAATAAGGAGCAGGAGTAACGAAATCTGGATTTATTTGCCTTATAACAGCCAGGTCTACATCCAGCAGGAAAACATGGTCATTGAACTCTCTGGTGCAGCAGCGTGCACAGAGTTCACACCTGAACCCCAGCTCTTTAATAATGCCTACAAATTCAGGATCAGGAAATTTTTCTACGCCTGCAAGTTCTTCCCGTGCGTCTGCAAGCCTTGTTTCAATGTTATTCTTTTTTACGTTAATCACCTTTTTAAAAAAAGAATTATGCAAGTCTACCTTGTTTTAATTCTATGTCCGTAACATTTAATTACTAGCATTTCTTTTTATCATAAATCCAAGGCTTGATAACATTTATAATTTCGCACTTTCAGGCTTCAAGGAATATCAGATATTCTTAATCATCATTGAGAATTATCGATTTAACATTATAGAACCAGGGAATACCTGTTAAACCAGGGAATACCTGTTTATTGAGACTCTGCCGAGGAAAAAATCCGCGGCAACCGGCAGTGTCCAGCAATAAGCGAATACCTGGATATATTACGTGATAAATTACAAACAAATTTAGAGAAAATTAAGATTAAACATAAAGAGGAATGATAATGGGCAAAACCGGTAGCATTGATTGGGTAAAAGTAAAAGGCAGAAAAGGCAGAGTAATTAAGGTCCAGAAGTCACAGGCTCAAAAAGCACACCCAGGACCTGCGCAGCGCTTCAGTTCTTCAGGACATAAGAGGCGCTTCATCAGAAGATCTGCAAAGGCTCTTGTAAAGTAATCTTAAGGGCTTTTAAATTTATTTTTTTAAATTTACTTTTTTAATTTGTTGTTTTGAATTTACTTTTGAGGTTAATTTTTGAGCTTTAATTTTGAATTTTAATTTTGAGCTTTAATTTTGAACTTTAATTTTGAATTTAGATCATAGCTCTGAACATTTTAGACCAGAATACTTTAGACCAGAATATTTTGCTGGCTCTCTCCGTTTGATTAGCCTTTGAAGCATAAAACTTCATATAAGAAAAAGCGAATCACTGGACCTGAAGGAAGAAAGAAAGGGATTTCGTTCATTATTTTTGACTTACTTTTACAAAAAGTGGAATAAAAACTGGAACGTTTTTTCATTAATCCAATCTGAAGAATATAACAATAAGGTAAAAGAAGATTAAAAAGGTATTTTGAGAGAATACAGGAGTGTCATTCGATTAAGAAGACATCTACCTCTTCTCCTTCTTCATATCCTTCAACGTTTTCCGGCAC
Organism: Methanosarcina spelaei; assembly: GCF_002287235.1. Classification (GTDB taxonomy): domain Archaea; phylum Halobacteriota; class Methanosarcinia; order Methanosarcinales; family Methanosarcinaceae; genus Methanosarcina; species Methanosarcina spelaei. Next base: position 7,042 of record NZ_LMVP01000013.1, on the reverse strand, counting down.
AAGCACATACCCGTCAGCCTTTGCAACTGAAGTCAGAACTCTGTCTCCGTTTCCGGTCAGAGGGCGCACCTTATCTCCTTCAAAGACAACACGGACGAAATTAATGTATCCTATTTTCGAACTGATTTTTGCAGCCAGGCGCTTTTTAAAAATAGGTTCAGGAATCTCTGGAATTGTAGCCAGTTTTCGAATCCCCGGGCGGACAAAGAAATAGAGGGAAACGAGCCCGGCAACCGGATAACCTGGCAGGCAAACTACAGGGATGTTACTTATAATTCCAAGAGCTGAAGGTTTACCTGGACTGACTCCTATGCCATGTACGAGCAGTTCTCCTAGAGCTGCTACAACTTCAGAGGCATGATCTCTTTTTCCTACTGATGTTCCGCCTGAAAGAAGAATCATATCGGCATCCAGGTTTGCTTCTATGGCTCTTTTTATATTATCCGGATTATCAGGAACTATATCGAGATAACGAGGAATTCCACCCCATTTTTTCACGTAAAGAGACGACATCAATCCATTAGTCTCAAGCACCATGCCAGGAGGAGGGACATCCCTTTCCTCCTGACGGCTTACGAGCTCGTCCCCTGTTGGAATAACTGCAACAACAGGCTTTTTGAAAACCTTGACCCTGCCAAATCCAAGCGATGCAAGAACAGCAATATCACATGGGCGAAGAAGATGCCCTTCCTCAAAAACTACCTCTCCTTTTTTTATGTCCTCTCCGATCTGTCCCACATTCTTGCCAGGATAGACCTGAGCCCTAATCTCTACAAGGTTTCCTGCGGTTATGGTATCTTCAACCATTACGACAGCATCAGCTCCTTCAGGCACTAACGCTCCGGTATGGACCCAGGTTGAAGTTCCTTCCTCTACTCGGTCAGAAAGCTGCAGCATTACCGGATTTGAAGGGGAAGCTCCCATAGTGTCTGAAGCCCTTACAGCGTATCCATCCATAGCTGCACGTCGGTAATGTGGCACATTCCTTTCAGAGATTACGGCTTCTGCCAGTACCCTGCCTGTGCAGGTTTCAAGGGAGATTTCTTCTGTTTTTTTTATGGTAGAAATACGCTCAAGAAAAAGGTTCAAAGCTTCGTCAACCGAGGTTCGTTTTTTGAATATCCTGCCCATAATCGTCCTTCCTGAAGAGAATTAGCCTCCCGAAACCGGAGGCAGGACTGCAAGCTCATCAGCGTCAGAAAGAAGAGTATCAAGTCCGTCAAGATGCCGAATGTTGTTTCCGTTTACAAGGACATTAATTGAACCGCACATAATTGGAGCTTTACTTTCTCTTTCGAGTTCCTCAAAAATAAGGAGCTTTAACTCGGGATATTTTTCAGTAAGAGATAAAAGGATATCAATAACCTTTTCTCCCGACAGCTGCAGTTCCGATGTGCCCGCTTTTTCACGCAAATTTGCAAATAACTTGACTTTAACCTCAGCCATGAGAGAGATTATTTCATCCTATTCCTTAAATATACCTATGCCCATTAAGAATCAGCTATGCTGGAAGGTTTGGGGAATAATGCAGCAAGGTCAGGATTACAACACTGAGAACTCGCCAGAGCTTTCTGAGAAAAAATACAAATTGCTCGGGTTTCTGATCATTCTTTTTGCCCTGTTAATAAGATTGTTCGATCTGGGAGAGCGAGTACTTCATCACGATGAAAGCGTACATGCCAGTTTTACCCTTAAACTTCTCGAAAGCGGGCAATATAAATATGACCCTGCCTATCACGGCCCCTTTCTATTTCATTCTACTGCTCTCGTCTTTCACTTCCTGGGAATAAACGATGCGACAGCACGCCTGATCCCTGTTTTCTTCGGAGTAGCAGCAATTCTTCTGCTCTTTTTACTTAAGAAGGAACTTGGAGAAAGGGGTGTACTCTGGTCGGCTTTCTTGCTCTCTTTTTCTCCAAGTATGGTGTACTTTTCAAGGTTCTTCAGGAATGACCTGATCATTGTTTTCTGCACCCTGGCAACGGTTATAGGTGGAATTCGCTATCTTGAGAACCTTCACAGCTCAAAGAGGTACTCTTATCTTATCCTTGCTGCTTCCTCTCTTGCAGTTGCCGTATCCTCAAAAGAAAACGCTTATCTTGTTATCCTTATGTTCGGAGCCTATGTATTGATTTATTCCTTGTACAGATTTTACTCCGACTGGAAAAAAGAAAATCTGAGCCTTAAAAGAACTTTTATTCTCAAAATTTCAGCCGTTTCTCCATTCATACCAGAAATTCTGATTTCAGGCACTCTCTTTGTTTTTATTGTAATGTTGTTTTATACAAGCCTCTTCAGAACCCCGGAAACTCTCTATTCAATTGTGGAAAAAGCTTTTTCTCACTGGATGGAGATGCATAGAATTGAACGTATAGGAGGCCCTTTTTACTATTATATTCCTATCCTTCTTGTATACGAAAGCCCGATTCTGATCTTTGGGGCTGCAGGTATAGTTCATTTTCTGAGAAAGAAAGGAAAAAACGCCTCCTTTTTCCTGTTTGTTTCTTACTGGGCAGTTTCGAGTTTACTGCTTTACTCCTATCTTCAGGAAAAAGTCCCCTGGCTTGTTGTGCATATTGTCCTGCCTTTTGGGATTCTGGCAGGGGCTTATCTTGGAGATTTTTTTCCAGGGATACCTGGCCGAAGACAGAAGAATTTACTCGAAAAAGAAAACATGAGTTTCGGAACAGACAAACCTCCCGTTTCCGGGATAAAATATTCCAGAGCCTATATCCTTATTACAGGGATTCTGGCACTTACGCTAATAATATCATTGGCTCAGTGCTTCTCCGTAAACTTTTACAGGAGTATGGAACCTGATGAGCTGATGACGTATTCACAGACATCTCCGGATATCAGGGAACTTATGGAGAAAATAGAAGGATTCAATCTCGGGCCTGAAACTCTAAGAATATCCGTTGTGGATCCCGAAAGCCTTTACTGGCCTCTCCCATGGTACCTCAGGGACTATGAGAAAGCAGCATATTATACAGAACCGCCAACAAAAAAAGAGTACGACGCGATAATAGTACCTTCAACATACCGGATGTACGATCTGATTTCAGAAGAAAAATATTCCTCATATAATTTCTCCTTACGCCCTGGAAAGGAGTTTACTCTTTATTATAAAAAAGAACTTGAAAAAAACATATAAAAACATATACCAGACCGGAAAAAGGAAATTTACATTTTAAGTACAGGAAAACAATAGTATTAGAAGAATAGTACTAGAAGAATAGTACTAGTACTGTGATTCCCAAGTAGTTCATAAAATTTGACTTTTGAATAGAGCCGAGAATCACGGATTTTTCCAGGAATTAAGGAATTTATTTTGGAATCGAAGCACTAGAAGAATAGTACTAGAAGAATAGTACTAGAAGAACAATCTTTAAGTGGGAGATGGTATGGACAGAACACTCAGTCTGAAAAATAGCTTCTGCTTATCTTGCAGAACTATTCGGACTTCATCATCAATAGGGGCCTTTACAGGAGGCATAATGGTGTCGGAAATTCCCCTTGCTAAACTCCCGGATATACAAAGCAAAGTTGATGGACTGGCTCATGGAGTTTTGATTCCTCTTTTTTTCGCTTTTATAGGATTTTTAATTAATCCATACACTCTAAAAAACACTGGCAGCTTTACCCTTCTAATTATCCTTGCAGCACTTTCTGGGAAATTAGCAGGAGGCTTTATCGGATCAAAAGTTATAGGTTTCGACTTTTACGAAAGTTTAATTTTCGGCACAGGGGTTATGCCGAGGGCAGGAGTTGAGCTTGTGATACTTACTATAGGAAGAGAATTACAAATAATCAATCAGGAAACATTTTCGTCAATGGTCCTGATGGTAGTTGTATCTATTCTAATCTCACCGATCTGTGTGAGATGGGCTGTTCAAGCCAGGCAACGAAAGAACGGGTAAATCAATCAAAGTTTGTCTTTTCTTTAGTTTTCCCCTGAGAACTTTTTCCTGAGAAATATTTTATCAGTTCCATTGAGATAAGCGTGGTAGAAGCAAGAGGCAGTATCACTCCCCAGTCAGAGAGAGAAAGCGGAACGGTCCTAAAAGCAGTCTGGAAAAAAGGAACATAAATTACTACCAGTTGCAGGATTATTGTTGTCAGGACTGCATAAACCAGGGACCTGTTTGTAAAAATTCCCAGGGAAAATATTGAGTAACGGTCAGATCGCCAGTTGAAAGCATTAAACATTTCTGAAAAAACTACGAGAGTAAAAATCAGAGTCTGGAGTTTCTCAATAGAGAAGTTTCTGTCAAGAGCCCAGGTTAAGACTAGAAGAGCCTGAAGAGCAATCAACCCTCCAATTCCCAGCCCGGCTGTGATTTCCCGGCGAGTGATAAGACCTTCCTCAACGTTTCTTGGCTTCTGTCTCATAATGCCGCTGTCAGGAGGCTCAACTGATAGAGCCATAGGAGGAAGCCCGTCCGTAATTAAGTTAATCCAGAGGATCTGAACCGCAATCAGAGGCAGAATCTGCCACCCCAGAATAGAAATAAGGACTATGAGCACCTCACCTATATGGGCTGAGAGCCCGTAAGTAATGAAGTTTCTAATATTTTTGAATATATTTCGTCCTTCCTCAACCGCTGCAACAATTGATGCAAAATTATCGTCCGTAAGGATCATGCTTGAAGCTTCTTTACTGACATCCGTGCCCGTAATCCCCATAGCTATTCCCATATCTGCAGCTTTAAGGGCAGGAGCATCGTTTACTCCGTCCCCGGTCATTGCTACGACATAGCCTTTTTTCTTAAGGGCGTCTATAACCCTCAATTTATGGGTAGGATAAACCCTGGCATAAACCGAGACTCTTTCAACCTCCCCTTCAAACTCGGCATCACTGAGGGTATCAAGTTCCGAGCCTGTAAGAGTAAGATCGTTTTCCTTCAAAATCCCCAGTTCCTTTGCAATTGCAGATGCCGTAATCTTATGGTCACCTGTTATCATTATGGTTTTAATACCTGCGTTTTCACATTTTTGGATTGCAACCTTTACTTCCTCTCTTGGTGGATCTCTCATGCCAGTTAAGCCTGAAAAGATCATATCTTCTTCAATTTTCTCAGATGGAAGTTCTCCTGAAGAATTATTTTCAATAAAGAGTTCCTCATCCAGAGGATGGAATGAAAGAGCCATAACCCTGAGGGCCTGATCAGCCATTTCCCTAACTTCCCCTGTAATCAACTGCTTCATCTCTGGAGATAAAGATTTTATTTCACCATCAAGAAAAATCTTCGTACATGAGCCAAGAATTACCTCAGGAGCTCCTTTTGAGAAAGCAACCAGCCCTTTAAGAGGAAAGCTGCCAGAATCAGCTTCCAGTTTACTGATAGTGGTCATTCGTTTTCTTTCAGAGGAAAAGGGTATTTCCCCAAGGCGAGGATATTTTTGATCAATATCAACTTTATGAAGCCCTGCCTTTGCCGCAGCAACCACAAGAGCTGCCTCCGTGGGATCTCCTTTGATCTCCCATTTTTCATTTTCCTTAAAAAGACCAGCATCGTTACAAAGAGCAGCTCCCAGTAAGAGGATCTGAAGATGGGAGTCATCCATAGAAACTTTATCACTTCCCTTAAAGAACTCTCCTTCAGGAGAATATCCTGCTCCCGTAACATTCAAAACCTGCTTGTTAACACAAATTTTTTCAACCGTCATTTTGTTCTGCGTAAGCGTGCCTGTCTTATCCGAACAGATAACGTTTGTTGCTCCAAGAGTTTCTACAGATGGCAGTTTTCTTATAAGGGCATGCCTTTTGACCATACGTCTTACTCCGAGCCCAAGCCCTACCGTAACAACTGCAGGAAGAGCTTCAGGAATAGCAGCAACCGCGAGAGCAACGCCCCATAAAAACATATCAAGGAGAGGAAAACCATAAAAAACCCCAAGCATTGCAATAAAAGCCACAATTACAAGAGTCGCAATACCAATCCATCTGCCGAACTTATCAAGGCTTTCCTGTAAAGGAGTTCTGGACCTCTCTATTGTCCCCAGAAGCCCGGCCAGCTCCCCAAAAGCCGTATTCATTCCGGTTGCGGTAACGATTGCACTGCCTCTTCCGTAAGCAACTGCAGTTCCTGTATAGACCATGTTTGTCCTGTCAGCTTCAGGAGTTTCGGAGGGCACGGCTTCAATGTTTTTCTGAACAGGCACGGACTCTCCTGTAAGGGAGGACTCATCAAGTTTGAGATTGAACTCTTTAACGATCCTGGCATCCGCAGGAATGCGGTCTCCGGTTTCAATAAGGATAAGATCCCCAGGAACGAGATTGTTTGAGGAAATATTTTTTTCAACCCCGTCCCTTATAACAGTAGCTTCAGGTGAAGTAAGGGACTTTAGAAGCTCAATTGCTTTCTCGGCTCGATATTCCTGCACGAAGCTGAGAATCCCTGCAAGAAAAACCGTAAAAATAATGACTATTGCATCAACTACCTCCCCGAGAAGAGCCGAAACAATAGAGGCCGTAATCAAAATAAAAATCAAGATACTTTTAAACTGTGAGATAAAGAGCTGCAGAACCGATACTTTTTCCTTTTCTTTAAGTTCATTTTCGCCATATTTTTTAAGTCTTTTTTCGGCTTCCTCTGAACTCAAACCTGCTTCCGATACTCCAAGCTCTTCAAAAACGGAGTTGACTTCCTGATCGTAATACACCCCTCTATCCCTCAAAATCCCCTAATAATCCGGAGATGTTCCTTGATTAATATATCTGCTTATTTAATATAAGTTTCAAAGCATATATAGCAGTTAAGTATATCGATAGGTTAAGGGGTTTTTAAAGAAATTTCAGTAACATGGACTCTTGTGGAAAAAGAGATATAAAACTTTAGCTATTTTTATATCAAGACAGGCATCTGGAATCTATTCGAATCTAGTTGAAACCTATTTGAAATTATTCAAATTTACTTGAAATCTATTTGAAATTATTCAAATTTACTTGAAATCTATTTGAGTCTGGTTGATTTCTTAAGAGTTACCCATTGGTCATCGGTTAAGGAAAAATCGTTATCAATTGCATTGATTTTCATAA